>NZ_JBQCWY010000192.1:0-5106 GCF_051956955.1 Neisseria sp. P0021.S005
TGGTTGGAGGCAGTATTGGCTGACTCGGTGAAGGTTACGCCGTTGCCTGCGGTAATGTTGACGTTGTTGTTGGCGGTAATGTTGGATGCGATTTCAGCAGAGTCTTTGGCGTTGATGACAACATTGGCCGCATTCATATCGCCTTTGATAGCGGTAGATTCTTTTTTGTTTTCATCAGCGTAGTTGACGTTCAGGTTGGCATTCACATCAACGTTTGAACCGTCTTTGGTGTATGCGCCGACAGTCAAAGATGCGCCGCCTTGTTTGCTGCTGCTGTTGCTGGTGTTGTGGGCGGCAGTGTTGTGGTATGAACCTGCATCAATGTTGATTGCACCGGTTACATCGTATTTTGTACCTTCATCAGACACTTTGTCATTTGCCAAAACGATGGCATTGCCTGCGTTGATGGTGGTTACGGTTGCAGTGGATTCATTGTGGGTCGAAGAGTTGCCTTGACCTTGTGCAGTGATTTCACCGCCGATGCCTTTGTTGGTGCTGATGCCAACAGAAACGACCAAACCGCCGCCGTTTTGTTTCACATCGGATTTTGCACCGCTGTGTGCCGCTGCATGGGTAACGTTTTTGGCAGATTCAACCACATTGCCGGTCGCGTTAATCACGGTACCTTCTTGATTAATATTGCCGTTTGCAGTGATGGTAGCGTTGCCGCCGGTGTTGATGTTGGATACATGGGATGTATTCGTTACGGTAGTTGCATCTGTTTTGGTGCTGGTAATGCCGACAGATACGCCGACGCCTGCAACGTTATTTTTTTCGTATGCAGTAGCAGATACGCCCAAATCGGTTACGCGGCCGGATTCGGTCACAGTGCTGCTGCCTTTGGATGCAACAACATTGACGTCATTGGCTGCGGAAATGTTGACAGATTCTTCGCCGTTGACTTGGCTGCCGCTGACGGTAACGTTTGAGTTGGAAGACAACTGGGTGTTTTTACCGGTCAAAATGCTGCCGTTCAGGCCGACAGAATGGGTGTCGGTGTGGGTATCGGTAAATTTGATACCGGCTTTGGCAGTCACGCTGCCGTTTTCTTTATTGGTTTCGATACCAGAGTAGCCTTTGATGGAATACTCGTTGACCTGCTTGTTTTCTACTGCTTTGGCTGCATCAATGGTCAAATCGCCTGCGGAAGACAGTTGCAGTTTTTGTGCCGCAAACAATGCAGAACCGATCACATTGATGTCTTTGTTGGAAACAACGGTCAGGTCGGCATTGGAAACCAGGGTAGAACCGGTTACTTTTTCAATGCTGCTGTTGCTGCTGGTTTTAGAGGTAGTGATATTGAAAATCGTACCTTTACGCGCGCTTTGTGCGGAAGTATCGGTGCTGGTGGCGTTTTTAATATCAACATTGCCTGCTTTGGAGCTGACGAATGTACCGGCTTGGCCTTCAACGGTACTGCCGTAAACGTTGACGCCGTTTTTTGCACCCAAGACTACGTTTGAGTTGGCAGTAATGCTGCTGCCGTGCAGGTTTTCTGTACGGTTGTTTTGAACTTGGCTTTCACCGCCGAACAGGCCGCCCCAGTATTTTTTCTGGTCATCGAGGCTGTTGGTATTAGTGGTGGTTTGAGTGCCCAAGTTGATCTTGTTGACATCGGTAACGACATTGCCGTTTGCCGCGATGCTTGCGCCGTAAGTGCTCAAATCGCCTTCGGAAATCAAACCGATATCACCGGCTGCGGAGATTTTGGTTTGATGGGCGGTAGAGTTTTTGGAAGATTTTGTAGCGATACCGGTTTTCAGGGCGGCAGTTTCATTTTTGAAGCTGACATAAGTCGAGCTGCTGTCGGTTTCGCTGTTGCTGCTCAATACGATTCCTTGTTGGGCGGCAATGCGAGCATCAGCAGCCGAGTTTAGTTCGGTCGCATCCAATTGAACTTTGCCTGTGGTGGCAATATTGACAGAGCCGGCATTGATTTTGGTTTGATGCAGGCTTTCGTCAGCAGAAGAGCTCAGGTTGTTGTTGTACCAAAGGCCTTTGCTTTGAGTATGGTCGGATTCTATGCGGTTGGTGGTTTTTACCGCGTTAGAATTGAAGTTGCCTGTGGCAGATGCGGTCAGCGCGCCGGCATTGATGTTGGCTGCGCTCAGGTTGAGGCTGCCGCTATTGTTCAAAGTCAATGACTCGGATGCATTGATATTGCTGGCGGTAAAGGTTTCCGTTTTGTTGCGGTCTGAACGGAAGTGCTGAACATTTTTCGCCTCTTTGCCGCTGGAAGACTTGTTAGCAGAATGGCTGTTAACCGTGCCTTTGATGTCGGTATCGCGGGCAAACAATTCCATTTGTGCGCCGGTCAGATTGGCAGACTGGATGCTCAGGTTGCCTTTGCTGTCGATATTCAGGTAGCGGGTGCCGGTAATCGCCGCATTTTGAATGTTTTGTTTGGCGCGTTTGTCGGTCGCGTGGATGCGGATGGTACCGGCACGCATACTGCCGAAGATATGACCGTCAAGCACCGGCGCATTTGAAGCAGCGTCCAATGCTTCGATTTGCGCGGTTTTGTAGTCGAAGTTGCTTTTGCCTGAAGAAACGTTGATGGCGTCGGCGGCATTAACATTGGCTGATTTACCGACAACAACTTGCGGCGCGAGCAGGTCAACTACGCGGTTGCCGCTCAAATTGCCGTTTACTTGCAGTTGTTTGCCATTGTCGCTGATATTAAAAGATTTCAACGTGCCGTCTGAAACGGTTGGCGTACCGACAACCAAGGATGTGCGGTTGGCATTCAGGATGCTGCCGCCGTTGTGGGTAATGCCGTTAGGGTTTGCCAAAACATAGTCTGCGGCAATACCGAAGATCTCTTGCTGACCCAAGATCAGAGAAGGGTTTTTGCTGACCACTTCGTTCAAGATCACAGATGCGGCCTGACCTTGGAAGTTTTTGTTGGCAGACAGGTTTCCGGCCAGTTGGGATTTACCGGCAGACAGGGCGTTATTCAAAACGGCACCGTGTTGGGAAACGTTGTACTTGTTATATTGGTTGTGAGAAAGACCTTGGGCCGTCGGTGCGGCAATGTTGACGATGTCAACATTGTGTTGCTGCTGTACCGAAGTTTGGCCGATGGCTTCGATATTGGCCGCTACCGCTGCATTTCCCAGGAATGCAAAGCACACGGCGACAGTTACTTTGCCAGAAGCTGAGAGCTTAGGCTGATATAAAGTGTCGATTTTCATGGATTTTAATCCTTATTTATCGTGATGGAGATTGAATCAGAAATCCCATATCGGGTATGAGATTTCTGTTGAGGAAATTTTGAATGTATTAACATTGTTATAAAATTTTTTACAATAATACCACCAGTACGGCCTTGTGTGCACTATTTCAAATGCAAATATAAACCGCCCATCTTATTGATATTAATGAAAAATTAATAATGTTAAGATGGGCGGTTTATATATTGGATAAAAGGATATATATTTACATAACTTTAAAATGGAATGCGCAAAGAAACGGTCACATGATCCTGTATTTCACTGTTTGATTGGTTGGGCATGCGCGCAAAACCTTTGCCATAGTCGGCAGAAAGTTGCCATTTATCCGCCTTGCCCAAATTCAAACCTGCAACCACACCCATGGCGCGTTGCGAACCTTCGTTATTGTTTTTGGCAACGCCGATGTCTGCACCCAGATAAGGCTCGATATAGATGCCGTGAGGCGTATTGCGGCGGAAATAAACGGTATTGCTTAACAGGACTGCGCTGTTTGCGCTCAAAGAAGTTGAACGGAAACCGCGTACATTTTGATGACCGACGACGTCCATTTCTTTGGTGGCAAACAAATCATGAGGGCTATATTGGGCATCGATTTGGTGATGGTTGCGCACGATCCATTTACCCAATGGGCGGTTTTGAATCAAATTGCTTTGCAAGGATACAGAGGTATAGCGCTTGTCGAACGGCGTATGTTCGGTATTTTTCGCAAACCCTTGTTCCACGCCGATATTGTTGAGCCAAATACCGTTTGGCAGGATGGTTGTATGCGACAGGCCGACTTGTGCCGAATAGATTTCCGGGCTTTGCAGTTCCAGTTTGCTGTCGGCAAATTTTGCAGTCTGTTTCACATAATCGATGCCGGCATAGGCGGAGGTAATGTGTTTTTGACTGCGTGAAAATACGCGGTCCGCTTTGATTCCTGCCGCTTTGGATTTGGAGCGGTAGGCATAGCGCGTTACGCTGGGCGTTAAGATGCTTTGCGATTGCGACGCGGCGGCGTAAGTGCTGAATGTCCATGCGCCATAAGGTACTTGGTAGAACATACTGCCGCCGCGACTGTAATGGCTGTCGTGATTGTTTAGATTGGTATAGCCGTTTAGATAAAGGGAGTCGCTCAATCCCAACGGGCTGCCGATATTCAGGCTGCCGCGAAGTGTCGTGGTATTGGGTTTGCTGCCTTTATTGTCGATGGTGACGCTGCCGCCCCAATGTTTTTGGGCATCGTTGTTGAGTTGGATGGAGGCGGTGCCGTCATCATGCGGATAAACATCGATGCTGACGTTGTTGCCGGCAACATGGTTTGCCTGTTCAATACCTTGGTCGAGGTATTGGATGTTTAGAGGTTTGCCTTGATGATCGGGGAAGAGGGTATCGACGTTGACTGTACGGGAGCCGCCGGTAATCTCACGGATTTTGCCTTCGATGACTGCCAATTTCAGGACGCGTTCAGACGTGGTTTCAAATTTGATTTGCGTATGCGGATAGCCTTGAGCGATATACTCGGCAACGATGTCCCGGTTCAGTTGGTTGATGTTGTTTTGATTGATGCATTTGGGTAACTTGGCTTCAATCTTTTGGGAATCGATAAGGGTAATGCCGGAAAGCTCGATACCGGTGTAATCCAAGCATTCGGTATTGTTTTCAGACGGCACCTCTTGTGCAACCGTGTCGTTATCTTGTTTTTTCTGTAAATCCCATGCCGACTGCTCGCGTTTTTGGATTTCGACCGAATGAATCTGATCGAGGTTGTCGCGGAAGTCTTTGTCGAATTGGTTGGGTACGTTTTTATCGATTTGATTAAGCGGATTCGGTGTATTGGCCGCATAGGCGTTTAGCGCGGAGAGAATCAATACGGGCAGGGGAAGAAGGCGGG
>NZ_JBQCWY010000193.1:0-5103 GCF_051956955.1 Neisseria sp. P0021.S005
GGCTTGGTTGTCGGCTTTGCCAACAGCAGCTTTGAGTTGCTCGCCGGTATCGGCGTATTTGCCGCATTGGGCTTTATGGCTCAAGCCGCAGGCAAAGAAGTCAGCGAAGTGGCATCCAACGGTATCGGCTTGGCGTTTATCGCGTTCCCGACCATCATCAACCAAGCGCCGATGGGCGCGTTGATCGGCGTGTTGTTCTTCGGCTCGCTGGTGTTTGCCGGTGTAACTTCTATGATTTCCATCGTTGAAGTAATTGTGGCTGCAATTCAAGACAAAATGAACATCGGACGTGTCAGCGCAACGTTGATTGCTGGCGTTCCCATGGCGATTATTTCCACCTTGCTGTTCGGTACGACCACCGGCCTGCCTGTGTTGGACGTATTGGACAAATTCATCAATACTTATGGCATTGTGGCTTCCGGTTTTGTTTACGTTTTGGCGATTGTCTTGTTGAACAAGCTGCCGGAACTGCGTAACCACTTGAACGCGCTGTCTTCCATCCGTGTCGGCAAAGTGTGGACAGCCAGCGTGGTGGTTACCGTCGCCATGCTCGGCTATATGCTTTATCAGGATACTGCCGGCCTCCTAAAAGAGAATTACAGCGGCTATCCTGACAGCTTCCTCAATATCTTTGGTTGGGGCATGGTGGGCGCCATCCTCGTATTGTCGGTCTTGCTGTCATTCTTGCCGTGGGAACACGGTCAGGGCTTCAACGTCAAAGACGAACATGAACACGAACGTGAAGGAGACGAATAATGAGTACTTCAGCCATTATTATGATGCTTGTCGCATTGATCGTCATTTGGGGCGGATTCATCGTCTCCGTCCTGCGCCTGCCTAAAGAATAAGGTTTGAGCAAATGAAAAGGCCGTCTGAAAGTCATTTTTCAGACGGCCTTTTTGTTACATAGCAAGGGACGGAAGAGGGGGAATCATCTTGGTGGACGGCATGTGCGAGATTTTTAATAATGGATGACCGGGTATGATGTATAAATTATATCTATTTGTTTTAAAAAGATTTAAATACGATTATCGTGTTAATAAACCGTTGTTCCCTTCAATCTTTGCCCGCTGTTTTCTTTGTTCTAGAATAGAGTCCGCAATGCCTTTTATGAGGCATTAGGTACAGTATCCGTTTATTTGTTAAGGAGAATTTCATGGCTAAAGTACATCAACCAAGTAAAGAAAGTGATTCTGAAGATTTTGTTATCCGCCTCGATCCGCGCGAGTGGGACGGTACTTTTTCAGGAGAAGGCAAAGGGCCTAATGATGGCTATGACGATGATCATATCATCCGCCTTGATCCGCGTGAGTGGGAAGGTTTTGAGCCTGCACAGCCGGCCGCGAAGCCGATATTGGAATCCAAAGCTTTCGATGGAGATGAGCTTTTGAGCCGTGAGTTTGGTGAGGCTGATCCTCTTGATTCTTCTGCTGGTCTTTCCTCAGACAATGCGACCTATTCAAACAATGGTACAGGTTCATCTGCGTTGGATACCATTCATGATTTAGCAGAGGCTTCTATTTTCAAACTGTAATCGTTCCATAATATAAAAGGCCGTCTGAAACCGATATGTGTTTCAGACGGCCTTTTTGTGTATGGTCATCGGGACGAAGCCTAACTCATCATCCAAATTACCAAATGCACCATGGTTGGGCCAAACAATACCATAAACAGTCCGGCCAAAATCATGGTCAGGCTGGCCATTACGCCTTCAGTTTCATGGCGTTGTCCGGCGCGCGATGTGCCGAAGCCGTGGGCGGCATTGCCGAATGCCACGCCGTTGGCGGTACGGAAGCGGATACGGGTGAAGGCTAAAAACAGGTCGCCGAATATCATGCCGACAAAGCCAGTGATGATGGTGAACAGGGAAACGAGCGAGGCTGAACCGTGGATTTCGCTGGCGAGGACGACGGCAAACGGCGTGGAGATGGAGCGCGCCATTAGGCTGTTGGTTACTTCGTTGTTGAAGTGGAACATATGGCTCATGAGGAATGCGCTGACTACGCCGACAAACATGCCCACCATAATGGCGATGGAGAGGATGGGCAGCTGGCGGCGGATGACTTCGCGGTTTTCATAAATGGGGACGGCAAAGGCAACGGTAACCGGAGTGAGCAGGAAGACGATGCCTTGGGTATATTTGTGGTAGGTGTCGTAATTGACGCCGAATGCCAGCAGCAGGAGGATGGTGCTGACGGAGACGGTAACGACGGGGGAGAAAATCATTAAGGGTTTTTTGCGGTGGATTTTTTTGGCAACGACATAGGCAAAGCAAGTCCAGATGAAGCAGGCGAGGGCAGTGTAGTCCATTTTTATTCTCTATTTTTAGGAGTGGAGTTTTTTGTAGAGGCGGCGTTTCCAGCGGTAGCAGAAATCGAGAGTCAGGGCGGTGCTGATCATCACGAGCGCGGTGCCGACGGCGATGGTCAAAATCAGCTGCCAACCTTCGGACATCAGCAGGTCTTGATATTGCAAGACGGAAACCATGATGGGGATGAAGAAAAAGACGAGTTCGCCCAATGCCCATTTTGCGCCGCGATCAACCATGCCCGGGCGGATGATGCCGAGCCCTAAAAGGGCGAGCATGAGGAACAAGCCCAATACGCCTGAAGAAACAGGCAGATGCGTGAAGCGGACGATAAGGTCGGAGACGCCCCATACTGCGCCGATGATGGCAAGCTGCAAGGCCGTCTGAAAAAATCTGGTGAGGGAATCCATGATATGGGTGTGTGTTGAATGAAAGGCTTGATTATAGAAACCTAATTTCTGCATAATATGAATTATTAAACGAATAATCATGCCTTAGAGGAATAATGGATTTCAAAAGCCTGCATTGTTTTGCCGAACTCATCCGCCTGCAAAGTTTTTCGGCCACGGCTTCCGCGTTGAATTTGACGCAGCCGACGGTCAGCAAAATCATCCAGTCTTTGGAAGAAGAATTGGGCGTGCCGCTTTTGTGCAGAGAAAACGGACGCAAAAAGCGGCAGGTGCAGCCGACCGCAATCGGCGAAGAAGTCTATCGCCATGCGTTAAACCTTTTACACGAACGCGATTTGCTGCTGGCCCGCGTTGACGATTACCGCCATGTCAAAAGCGGGACGCTGCGTTTGGGTTTGGCCTTGTTCGGCAGCGATTTGCTCAGTCATGCGCTGTTTGATTTCCACCAAAAATGGCCGGACATAGAATTGTCGTTTTTGGAACAAGGTTCGCTCGCCATCGAGCAATCCCTGCGCAACAACGAACTCGATGCCGGGCAGCTGCTCGCGCCGGTTCACGAAGACTTCGACAGCATCACGTTGTGCGACTATCCGCTGGTGGTCTTGATGCCGAAAAATCGGGCGAGACACGATGCGCTGACGCTCAAAAGCCTGCAACACGAGCCCTTCATCCTTTTTGGTGCAGGCTTTTCCCTCAACGAAACCATTCAGACGGCCTGCCGCAATCAAGGTTTTACGCCCAACGTTGTCTGCCGTACCGGACAATGGAATTTGGTCGCCGACATGGTGGCGCACAATATGGGCATTGCCTTGTTACCCGAATACTATGCCCGAAAAATCAATCCCGATGTCTTTGCCGCCATTCCTTTGGTCGAACCCGAAATCCGCTGGCAGCTCACCATGGCATGGAAGAAACACCAACGCCCGACGCCGGCCTTAAGGGCTTGGTTGGACGTGGTCAGGGAAGCGTTCGGCAGGCGAAACAAATAAAATCAAATCATCAGGCCGTCTGAAAAAAAAGGGTGTCGTTATCACCCGCTTTCAGACGGCCTTTCCCGTTAAAAATGGTAAAACGGCCTAAAAAAGAGTAGAATATGCACCGTTTACAACTCTGCGCCTCTCAGCAGGCTCGAATTATGGACCTTCCCAGTTCGCCTTTGAACTTCCCATCAGACACACAACAACCATAATCATCCCGCCGAAATGCCTCCCCGCGTCCGGCGGGCGGAGCATTTATGAGCATCGAACAAACCCCTCCGAATCTCGACCATACCCCCGACAATGAAGCGGTGGAAGACCGCATTTCTGACGATCGCATCTCTGACGATATCGACCGCATCCACGCCTTATGCGAAATCCTCGAGCCGTCCTTTGAACAAATCGAAGCAGGCGTGCCGATTGAAGACGAAAGCCTGCGTGACAAGTTCACCGAGCTGACCGTCCTCTTGGCCGAGTTGCACCCTGCCGACGTGGCCGCCGTCTTGGAATCCCTGCCGCCGCGCGAGCGTAACATCGTCTGGCTTTTGGTCGCCCCTGAAGACGACGGCGAAGTCTTGCTGGAAGTATCCGACGCCGTACGCGAAACGCTGATCGAGTCCATGGACAAAGACGAGCTGTTGGCCGCCGTCGATGATTTGGACGCAGACGAATTGGCAGAACTGGCAGACGACCTGCCGCACCAAGTGGTGTACGAAGCGCTGCAAACGCGTGATGAAGAAGAACGCGAGCAGGTCAAAGCGGCGATGTCTTACGAAGATAACCAAGTCGGCGCGATTATGGACTTTGAATTGGTCAGCATCCGCGCCGATGTGGCGTGTGAAGTCGTGTTGCGCTACTTGCGCCGTTTCGACAGCCTGCCCGACCATACCGACAAGATTTTCGTGGTTGATGAAAACGACGTGTTGCAAGGCGTGCTGCCCATCCGCAAACTCTTGGTCGCCGACCCCGAAGACATGGTGGCGGACGTGATGGCCACCGATGTCGTGCGCTTCCGTCCCGAAGACGACGTGGAAGAAGCGGCACAGGCGTTTGAACGTTATGACTTGGTCACCGCGCCGGTTGTCGATGAAAACAAAAAGCTGATCGGCAGGATCACCATTGACGAAATGGTGGACGTGATCCGTGAAGAATCCGAAGCCGACATGTTTAACATGGCCGGTTTGCAAGAAGAAGAGGACTTGTTCGCCCCGATTTGGGACTCGGTGAAAAACCGCTGGATGTGGCTTGCCATCAACCTGTGTACCGCCTTTATCGCCAGCCGCGTAATTGGCGCATTTGAAGGCAGTATCGAGAAAATCGTCGCACTGGCTGCGCTGATGCCCATCGTCGCCGGCATCGGCGGCAACTCCGGCAACCAAACCATCACCATGATCGTCCGCGCCATGGC
>NZ_JBQCWY010000194.1:0-5081 GCF_051956955.1 Neisseria sp. P0021.S005
TACCTATATTACGCTTGCCGCCGACGACCAAGCAGCAGGTGCATTATTGCTGCAACGCCTGCCGGAAGAAGAATTGGATGATGCCGCGTGGGAGCATGTGACTACGCTTGCGCAAACGCTTACTCCGCAAGAATTGACCGGTTTGGATGCGCATCACGCCCTTTACCGCCTTTACCATGAAACCCCGCCCCGCGTTTTTGAACCGGAAGCCATCGAGTTTGCCTGCACCTGCTCCCGTGGCAAAGTCAGCGATATGCTGTTGATGCTTGGTGGTCAGGAAGTCGGTGGCGTGGTGGCAGAACAAGGCAGCATTCAAATCGATTGCGATTTCTGCCATAGCAAGTATGTGTTTGATGAAACCGATGTCAACGCTTTGTTTGGCGCGGATGTGGTGAATGCCGTCCGTCAAGAAAATGAGCGTTTGCAGTAAGTACGGGATAAAAGTTTCTTAAAAAATTGGCTTAATAGAAGGGCAGGTGCAAAACCTGTCCTTTCTTTTTGGAAAATTGAATGCTAAAAATAGAAAATGCCGTCTGAAAAAAAGCGTGGCTGATTTCAGACGGCATGATTGTTTTAAACGATGCGTTTAATGTTTCAAGATTATTTCCAAACCAACAAAGCATGGTTGCGTTTGCCACGGCGGACGATGGTGTATTTGCCGAAACGTTTGTGTTCGTCGGTCAGCATGTAGGCATCGTCAGGTTTTTCAGCAGCATGGTTCGGATTGTTGGCTTCGGCAGGTTTGCCGTTGAGCAAAACCGCTTTGCTGTTGACAAAGCCGCGTGCTTCTTTGTTGGAAGACGCCAAACCGGTTTTCACCAAAGTTTCCACCACGTTGAGGCTCTCGGAAACTTCAAACGTTGGCAGGCCGTCGAGTGCCAGCTGCTCGAAGTCGCTTTCGGTAAGATGGCTTTGGTCTTCGGCAAACAGGCTTTCAGAAATGCGTTGGGCGGCGGCAAGGGCTTCTTCACCGTGAATCAGGCGGGTCATTTCCTCGGCAAGAATGCGTTGCGCTTCTGGCTTGGTGCCGCTGGCTTTGTCTTTGGCTTCGATGGCGTCGATTGCTTCGATGGACAGGAAGGTAAAGTATTTCAGGAATTTGTACACATCGGCATCGGTGACTTTCAGCCAGAATTGGTAGAACTGATACGGAGAAGTTTTCTTCGCGTTCAACCATACTGCGCCGCCTTCGGTTTTGCCGAATTTGGTGCCGTCGGATTTGGTTACCAAAGGCAGGGTCAGGCCGAATACTTGTTTTTGGTGCAGACGGCGGGTCAAGTCGATACCGGCAGTGATGTTGCCCCATTGGTCGGAACCGCCGATTTCCAAAACCGCGCCATGGCGTTTGTTCAGTTCGGCAAAGTCGTAGCCTTGCAGCAGGGAGTAGGCGAACTCGGTAAAGGAAATCCCCACATCGTCGCGCTCGATACGCTGTTTGACGGATTCCTTGTTCAGCATGGCGTTGACAGAGAAATGCTTGCCGATGTCGCGCAGGAAGTCGAGGCAGTTCATGCTGCCGAACCAGTCGGCGTTGTTCGCCATAATGGCGGAGTTATCGCCGTCAAAGCTTAAGAAAGGGGTCAGTTGGTTGCGGATGCTTTCTACCCAGCCGGCAACAGTTTCGGCAGAATTCAAGCTGCGTTCAGCGGCTTTAAAGCTTGGGTCGCCGATCATGCCGGTCGCACCGCCCACCAAAGCAATCGGCGTATGGCCGGCTTGTTGGAAACGGCGCAATGCCAATACAGGCAGCAAGTGGCCGATGTGCAGGCTGTCTGCTGTCGGGTCAAAACCGCAATAGAGGGAAATTTTTTGTTCGTTTAGCAAAGCGTCTAAGGCTTCGATGTCGGTAGTTTGCGCGATTAAGCCACGCGATTGTAGGTCTTTGATGACGCTCATTGTTATCTTCCAAAAAAATTAGCAGTTTTACAAACTGCTAATTGTAACAAATTTCATCGGATGAATGGCTATGGCTTACTGAAGAAGCGTGTGTTTTTCAGAAAAACGCTTGGCCAGTTCTCTGCCGCCGTAAGGGTTGATGTGGTCTCTATCGGAATAAACCGGCAATCCGTTTATTTTGAAATTTTCCGGAATATAGGCAGTGGCATCGATAATGTGCACATTGGCATATTTTTCTGCCAATTCTTTGATGCGTTCATTTCCTTTTGAAGTGACTGTTTCATCAATGGCAAGATTCTGACTAAATCCCGGTATGCGGTAAGACAGAATATGGGCGCGCAAGCCGTTGTATGACAAATTAGGGTTGTCTATCATCAGGTAAACCGCTTGTTTTTCCGAAGAAAGTTTTTGCAACATGAGGTTGAATTTTTTGAAAAAATCGGGATCGTAAGCAAGGGAGTTGCTGTTTTCAGGCATTTGGCTGCCCCAGCGCATGGCCAAAAGCACTTTTGAGTATTGGGGCAGATGCTCTTTGGCATACTGATAAACGGCACGGCAGGAGGCGTTTTTCTTGAATACGGGTGCAGCATAATCTTCTACATAGGCACAACTGTCCGCAGAAACCATCGTTGCCGACCATTTTTCTTTTTTGCCGACGGTATCAAAAAACGTTTTATATTGATCGGCATGCGAATCGCCTAGAATCAGTAATTCCGGCTGTTTGTCGGTATCGCCCCAAATACACTGTTTGTCGGTGTTGTTGTGACAAGAAGTGTAGGAACGTGCCAATCCCATGCGGTCGTATTGCTCCATAAACGGGAGCTTCATGGCAAGAAAAGGCGTAATAGCCAAAACAAGCATGGGGACGGCATAAATCCATGTCACAGACTGGGCAAAAGAGCCTTTCCACTTTTTAAACGGCTTCTCGACAAAATAATAAGAAAGCAGGGAGAGTGCAAACATTAAGATAATCGCGGCCGCAGTCGAATACGAAGGCAGATTGTTTGGACCGATGTATCTCATAAAAGCCAATACAGGCCAATGCCACAGATACAGCGAATAGGAAATTAAGCCTATGCCGACGGTAATCTTCCATTGGAAAAATTTTTTCAGCCGGTGTTCAAATTGATTGAAATAAATGAATGCGGCGGCGGCCAAACAAGGAATGATGGCGGCAGGCCCTGGAAAATAGGCGGTTTTTTCTGTATAGGCAAACAGGCAGGCAAACAGTACGCAGATGGAAAGTAATGCGCCTGCCGCCGCATATGGTTTGCCGGTATCCAGCCCTTGTTGTTGCCGATATTGCATCCACACGGCTGTTAATGAGCCGATCAGCATTTCGCAGGCGCGCAGATGGGGCAGGTAATATTTATCCAGTGCAGTTGGCATAAAAGAAGCCAAAATACTGAATACGCATAGCGTGATGAGGAAGGCAAACTGGGTGCGCCAGCTTTTGCGGACTACCAGTAACAGCAATATCGGGAAGACGAAATAATATTGTTCTTCGACCGATAAAGACCATATGTGAAGCAAAGGTTTTTCTTCTTGTATGGGATCGAAATAGCCCTGACCCTTTGCAAAAAAGATATTGGAGATGAACCCCAAGGTGGACAGGGCTGTCCTCCATAAAAGGAAGAAATCATCTTTGGTGAATAAAAGAAAGCCGCATACCAGCGTTACCGTCAATACGGTAAAAAATGCGGGCAGTATCCGCTTGATACGGCGGATGTAAAATTTTTTGAACGAGAAAATCCCGCTGCTCATTTCACGATGGATAATCATCGTGATCAGAAAGCCGGAAATGACAAAAAAGATATCGACACCAAGAAAGCCGCCAGGCAGCCAGTTTTTTTCAATATGGAAAACGACAACGGATAGAACAGCAACGGCACGCAATGTATCAATATCTGGGCGGTAAGATAAAACTTTGCTCATAATATTTTGATTTTAATTAGTTTATTTTAATGGCGCCGTCTGAAAAGTGATTCCTGCCGAGAGTGGGGGCATTTCGGAGGTCGGCCATCGTTTGTCAGTACTGGGCAGTTTGTTTGCCTTCTTAGAATGATTGCTGATGATATGCGTTTGAATAGTAATAGATTAGAGTAGGAATACGGTTGATAGTTTCAACATAATGTTTAATATGTTGTTTTTATAATGAATCAATACGATGTGGTATTGTTAAATTGTTTATTGTCATATCAATGGTATTGTTATTGATGATGTAACCTTGCGCTATTTTTAGGTAAGGCGTCGGTAAGAAATGGGAGATTTTAAGAGAGAAAAATTACGGGCTATATCCGCATTTATTATGGAGATGATGTCTTATTTTGTTGATATTCCAAGACATGAGGCCGTCTGAAAATAAATTCAGACGGCCTTAATCTTAGAAAAGGCCGTCTGAAAAAGCGTTACGCTGGGTTTATACGTTAAAGAGGAAGTGCATCACATCGCCGTCTTGTACGACGTATTCTTTGCCTTCTACACGCATTTTGCCGGCTTCTTTGGCTTTGGCTTCGCCGCCTAAGGCGATGAAATCTTCGTAGGAGATAACTTGGGCACGGATAAAGCCGCGTTCAAAGTCAGTGTGAATCACGCCGGCGGCTTGTGGCGCAGTGTCGCCTTTGTGGATGGTCCAAGCGCGGACTTCTTTGACACCGGCGGTGAAGTAGGTTTTCAGGCCCAAGAGGTCGTAGCCGGCACGAATCAGGCGGTTCAGGCCCGGTTCTTCCAAGCCCATCTCGGCGAGGAATTCGGCTTTTTCGTCGTCTTCCAATTCGGCGATTTCGCTTTCCATCGCAGCGCATACAGCCACAATCGGCGCGTTTTCTTTTGCAGCCAATTCTTTCAGGCGGTCGAGGTGCGGGTTGTTTTCAAAACCGTCTTCGGAAACGTTGCCGACATACATGGCAGGTTTGGCGGTCAGCAGGAACAGCGGTTTGAGCATGGCGAGTTCTTCTGCGTCCAAACCGAAGGAGCGTACAGGCTTGCCTTCGTCCAGATGAGGCAGCAGTTTTTTGCACAGATCGACCAGTTTTTGCGCGTCTTTATCGCCTGAGCGTGCGCGTTTTTCTTCGCGGACGATGGCTTTTTCGACGCTGGCCAAGTCAGCCAGTGCCAACTCGGTGCCGATGGTTTCGATGTCGGCAATCGGATCGACTTTGCCTGCAACGTGAACGATGTTGTCG
>NZ_JBQCWY010000195.1:0-5053 GCF_051956955.1 Neisseria sp. P0021.S005
GAGAGGCTGACAATGCTGAAGTTGTCGGGATTGTCGGTGTATTCGTCGGTTTCGTCGCCGCTGAAAATACGCCAGCCGCTGTCGTTTTCAAATACGGGGGCTTCGCGGTAGAGGAAGCCGACGGGTTCGCCTTGTTCGGCGACGGTGTTGGTGACGATGCAGCGGTCGAGCGCTGCGGCCAATGCTTGGGCAAATTTGTTCATGGAGTTGGCAAAGAGATGATTTGGCATGATTTTACACGATTCGCCGCTTTTCCGCACGGATGTGTGCCGGGGCGGTTTGATGGTACAATGTCGGTCGAGCGCCGTCAGGTTTGAACATGACGGCTTTTGATTGTTTATCGGCTTGAGGGACGCAAGAAACAATGAGCCAAAATAAAAAAGTTGCCGGTGTAGCCTTTTTATTTTGTTTCACTGCGGATGAGGCGTATTTTCGGGCTGTTTTTTGAAAGTATGGAATGAAACCTGATTTGCTCAAACAGCAGGCGCATCGAGCGATTCAAAAGCGTCTGGGCTATGAGTTCCGCAATATGGAGCTGCTTCAGCAGGCTTTGACCCACCGCAGCTACAATGCCAAACACAATGAGCGTTTTGAATTTGTCGGCGATTCGATTTTGAACTATTCCGTGGCGCGGATGTTGTTTGACGCGTTTCCGAAATTGTCGGAAGGCGAGTTGTCGCGGATGCGTGCGGCTTTGGTGAATGAAGGCGTGTTGGCTGAAATTGCGTTGGAAATGAATGTCGGCGACGGTTTGTATTTGGGTGCCGGCGAGTTGAAGAGCGGCGGTTTCAGACGGCCTTCGATTTTGGCCGACGCGATGGAGGCGATGTTTGCGGCGGTCAGCTTTGACGCGGATTTTTCTGCGGCGGAAAAAGTGGTTCGCCATTTATTTGCGGAACGCGTAAAACGCGCGGATTTGAATATCGGCAAGAAAGACAGTAAAACCGCTTTGCAGGAAGCCTTGCAGGCACGCCGCTTTGCCCTGCCGAAATACCGAATCGAAGAGCAGGCGGAGCAGACGGCTGATGCGATGTTTGTGATTTCCTGTGATTTGGGCGAACTTGGCTTTATCTGCAATGCGCGCGGCAGCAGTCGGAAAGTGGCCGAGCAAAAAGCGGCATGTGAAGCCTTGGAATGGTTGGAACAGAAGTTCCCTTTAAAAAAATCTAAAAAATAATATTTCAGACGGCCTTTGAGAAAATGCAAAGGCCGTCTGAAACAATCAAGAAAGTCATATATAAATGGATATCGAAACCTTTTTGCAAAACGAGTCACAACACCCGACGGATTATCGTTGCGGCTTTGTGGCCATCGTGGGTCGCCCGAATGTCGGCAAGTCCACGCTGATGAACCATTTAATCGGTCAGAAAATCAGTATTACCAGTAAAAAAGCACAAACCACGCGCAACCGTGTAACAGGTATTTACACCGACGACACGGCGCAATTTGTGTTTGTCGATACGCCGGGTTTTCAAACCAATCACCGCAATGCTTTGAACGACCGTCTTAATCAAAACGTAACCGAAGCGTTGAGCGGCGTGGATGTGGTGGTTTTTGTGGTGGAAGCCATGCGCTTTACCGATGCCGACCGCGTGGTGTTGAAGCAGTTGCCTAAGCATACGCCTGTGGTATTGGTGGTCAATAAAATCGATAAAGACAAAGCCAAAGACAAATTTGCGCTTGAGGCGTTTATCAATGAAGTGCGCCAAGAGTTTGAATTTGCCGCCAGCGAGGCAGTCAGCGCGAAACATGGTCTGCGTATTGCCAATCTGCTGGAATTGCTCAAGCCGTATCTGCCGGAAAGTATCCCGATGTATCCGGAAGATATGGTGACGGACAAATCCAGCCGATTCCTGGCGATGGAGATTGTGCGCGAAAAATTGTTCCGCTATTTGGGCGAAGAGTTGCCATATGCGATGAATGTTGAAGTGGAGCAGTTTGAGGAAGAGGAAAGCGGACTGTTCCGCATTTATATCGCGGTGTTGGTCGATAAAGACAGCCAAAAGGCGATTTTGATTGGCAAGGGTGGGGAGAAATTGAAGAAAATTTCTACTGAAGCCCGCCTTGATATGGAAAAATTGTTTGATACCAAAGTCTTCTTGAAGATTTGGGTGAAAGTGAAATCCGGTTGGGCAGACGATATTCGTTTTCTGCGCGAATTGGGTTTGTAATGTAATGTGTTTGAACAAAGGCCGTCTGAAAAATTTTCAGACGGCCTTTTGTTTGATTAAGCCAATAATTCAGCCAGGCGTTTGACGATTTCATCTGCCGCTTGGCGTTTCGATGTTTCCGGAAATGAGGTTTCAGCAAGGTCATCAATAATGGTGATTTGATTGGTTGGCTTACCCATGGAAACGGAAACTTGGTTGGCTACCAGCATAGGTACGTTTTTGCGCAAACGTTTTGCCCGTGCAAATTCCAAAACCTGATGGCTTTCTGCAGCAAAGCCGACGCAGAATGGTGGAGAAGGCAAGGCGGCAACGGATGCGAGAATATCCGGATTTTCCGTCAGTTCGATAACCGGGGGCTGATTGCCGTTTTTCTTCAGTTTCTCGTTGCTGCTGTTTTTGACTTTATAGTCTGCAACAGCTGCAACGGAAATAAAGACATCTTGTTTCGGAATATGGCGATGAACCGCCTGATACATGGCTTCTGCGTTGACAGCCTGTTCAGAATGAGTTAAGCCTGCGGGCAAGGCCGTCTGAATTTGACCGTAAATCAGCGTGACCTCCGCTCCGGCAGCACGGCAGGCACGCGCTAAAGCTATGCCCATTTGTCCGCTGGAAATATTGGTAATGCCGCGAACAGGATCGATGGCTTCAAACGTTGCGCCGGCTGTAATCAGAACTTTTTTACCGCTCAGTAGCTTGGGTGTCCATAAATCCTCTAGCAAATCAGCCAGATCGACCGCTTCGACCATCCTGCCAGTGCCTGTTTCGCCGCAAGCCTGTTCGCCGCTGTTTGGGTAAAACACGGTAATGCCGTCTGAAACCAGCTGCTCAATATTGCGCAGATTGGCAGGGTTGTTCCACATTTCGACATTCATTGCAGGCGCAACAGCCAAAGGGCATTTCCTGGCTGCTACCAAGTTGGTCAGTAGATTATCAGCCAATCCGTTGGCAATTTTGGCAATCGTATTGGCAGTTGCAGGCGCAATAAGAAATGCGTCGGCTTCACGCGTCAGATTGATGTGCGCCATGCCATTATTGGAAGCACCTGAATAGGTATCCGATAAAACAGGATTGCCGGTTAAAGCTTGGAAAGTCAGCGGGGAGATAAATTCTGTCGCAGAATCCGTCATCACTACTGATACAGAATGTCCTTGCTTTTTCAGTAGTCTGACCAGTTCACAAGATTTATACGCCGCAATACCGCCAGTAATGCCGAGGAGAATGTGTTTGCTCATAAATAACGGGTTCATTAAATGAGATATATAGGAATCAAATCAAATTAGATTTGTTCGATGTTGATTCTGGCCAGTTTTGCTTTAATCGCATTACCATATCTCTTTGGTAAGAATGCTGAAACCGCTCCGTTTTTCACTTCAGTCACATAACTGCAGACTTTAAATTCAGGAACAACATTGAGCGAGTAGTCCGGATTGACCAAAGGCGAAGCACTGGAGTACAGCGTCCATCTTGCCAGACTGCCGTCTTCATAATTAGTCGTTGCGTTAAAGCTGGTGACCCCTTCGCTGAAAGCGATTTGATAATTAGAGTAGAACTCGCCGGGAATTTTGTGTGCATTACAGAAATCAAATAATCTGTCATGTGCAAACAGATTCTGACGGATATAGGCCCACAATTCTTTTTCTAGAAAATCTTGGTCTGCAAAATGTCTGGAAGGGTAGCCCTCGTCAACAAAGTTTTGAATTCTTTCCTGCATATCTGGGACTGCACCCGCTTTAGCCCCCCACATACCCGCAAGAATCAGGGCAGTATGCGAGCCTGAGTCGCGAATAGTGTGGAATAGGGTGCCACTTTTTATCCATTCGGATACGGCTGCAGCATCACGATAGCAAATAATAGAATCTGCATCACGGAAAATAACGTATTCAACCTCGGGATCATTGATGGCAAGAAAGCGCCACATTGTACCCGGCCAGTTATCCAACGGTGCGCCAACTTTAATCACTTCGGCACCGTTATTTCTAAATCGTTGAATAGCTTCAGCCGATACAGAATCGTCGACATAAAAACGACATGTCCAACCGGGGAAAAGCACAGGCGCAAGCTGGGTATTTAATACGGCAGGCTCAATATATTTGGAATTATTGCCAAATAAAGAAAAGGAGATAATCCGTTTGCCGTTTTTTGGAGCTGGTGTTGGAGTGATTTCATGTTCTAGGTCTGGGATGGCTTTATCTTTTAGAACCAAAGCCTGATGACCGTAAAACCCGGTTTTTTCCCAGTTATCTAGAGCGCCGTAAGCATGTGCAAGTAAATCCAAAGCAGGAATATAGGTGCTATCCAGCTCTAGCGTTTTCATTTCAGCCTCAATGGCTTTTTCCCATTTCAATTGCTTCAGATAGGCATAAGCAACTTTATGATGATATTCGACAGATTGGGGATTGAGAAGGCAAAGAATCTCGGCACGTTTTAGCGCTTCCTCGTAATTTTCCTCTTCAATAAAAGAGTGATATGCTTGTTCAAATTTTTGTTGAATCTTTTCGTTACTCATAATAGGGACTATTCTAAATTTATGATTGTTTTATTGGAGAAAGTAGAGATTGTAAGAGTAGATGGGACTAAAGCGCCAGTAATATAGAGATATAGAGTGTTTGAATGTGGCAATTAAGAGTAAAGCCGCAGGAGTATTTATCTTTGGGTATCTGTTTTATCTATCGAACGATAAAATCCAATAAATTTTAAATTATTTAAATACAGATAGTTGTGAAAATTTTTAATTTTTTTTGAAATTGGGTGTTGACTGGTTTTGTTTAGGGGCGTATAGTTCGGTTCTTCGCTGCTGACGCGGTGAAGAAAACGAAGCAGACAGTATAACACAGTTAGTTAGAATTTTCGATAATTTTAGTTGACATTTGCTAAATGTA
>NZ_JBQCWY010000196.1:0-5052 GCF_051956955.1 Neisseria sp. P0021.S005
CGGCATGGTTATCATTGTTGCAGGCGGCGTGTTCAGCAGTTTTACTCCGGCCTCAATCAAAAAATTTCTGATGAAGCAATAATTTAACAAGGAGAACACCATGATTTCCATCCGCGAACAATCTTACGGCTTAAACGTAGCGCTGTACAACGAGTTCACTTTGGACGATTTCCGCCAATTGGAAGAAGCCTTGTTGGCCGCGAAACAAAAAGTCCATCTGCCCGACATCCTGTTGGACTTGTCCATGCTGAAAGACTTCACCATCGATATGGCGGTTGAGCAAATCAAATTCCTCAACCAACACGAAACCGACTTCGGCCGCGTTGCCGTCATTACCGACGACATTTGGATCAAACTCGGCGCGCGCCTTTCCAGCCTCTTGACCAACCAACATCCCAAATATTTCAGCGATGCTGCCGAAGCACAGGCTTGGTTGTTGGCAAGCAATTTGAAATAAAGATAAGGCCGTCTAAACGCATTACCTGAGCAAATTCAAAACCGCTTAGGCTCAAAATCAACGGTATCACAATATTTTTCAAAGCATAAAAAAAGGCCGTCTGAAACCTTGCAACCCGCAAAGTTTCAGACGGCCTTTCATCGTTTTTATTCAAAAACTTACATCACATCCAATACATCAATACCCAGCAATTCCAAGCCTTGTTTCAGCGTGTCGCCGGTCAGCTTCGCCAGTTGCAGGCGGCTGTTGCGGGTTGCGCCTTCTGATTTCAAAATCGGGCAGGCTTCGTAGAAGCGGCTGAACAGAGTGGCAATTTGATAGAGGTAGGCGGCGAGGTAGTGCGGATACGCAGTATCTGCCACACTTTGCAGTACGTCTTCAAATTTCAACAGCTCGGCGGCCAGTTGTTTTTCCAAAGGTTCGGTCAAAACGGTTGGCGCGGTTGCATCCCATTCGCCTGCTTTGCGGAACACGCTTTGCACGCGTGTGTAGGCGTATTGCAGGTAGGGGGCGGTGTTGCCTTCAAACGAAAGCATGGCATCCCAGTCGAACACATAATCGCTGGTGCGGTTTTTACTCAAATCGGCATATTTGACTGCGCCGATGCCGACAACTCGGGCAATTTTCTCTGCATCACTTAATGCTGTATCAGTATATTCCTCTGCTCCTCTGACAATCTTGTCAATCTTATCGATAGGAAGATGATACACAACATCGTTTTCCAAAGTAATTTCCAACTTTTTATTTTCTAAGTTGTACTTTAATTTATTTTTTAAATTATCAGAATTAGTTAAAGAAGAAATCTTTTTTAATCCATCTTCTAATTCTGTTGTTAATTGCCATTTTGGATTTTTCTCTTTTACGACTTGTTCGGCTCGATTGATCGCTTCATCAAGTAAATCAACCAGTTTCACGGTGTCGCCACTGCGCGTTTTGAACGGTTTGCCGTCTTTGCCCATCATGGTGCCGAAGCCGATAAACTCGGCTTTTACATCTTCCGGCAGATAGCCTGCTTTGCGGGAAGTTGTAAAGAGTTGCTCAAAGTGCAGGGCTTGGCGGTGGTCGACGACATACAACAGGCGGTCGGCATGAAGCGTACCGACGCGGTAGCGCAAACACGCCAAGTCGGTGGAAGCATAAAGGAAGCCGCCGCCTTGTTTTTGCACGATAAATGCGGCAGGTTCGCCTTCTTTGTTTTTGAACTCGTCCAAAAACACGACTTTCGCGCCGTCGTCTTCGACTGCCAAACCTTTCTGAGCCAAATCATCGACCACGGGCTGCAAATCGTTGTTGTATGTCGATTCGCCCGCCACGTCTTCTGGACGCAGTTTCAGGCCCAACGTGTCATAAACGGCTTGGGCGTGCGAGAGCGAAATATCGACAAACTGTTTCCACAACGCCAAAACGGTTTCATCGCCGCCTTGTAGCTTCACAACGTATTCGCGTGCAGTGTCAGCGAAGGCAGGATCTTCGTCAAAGCGTACTTTGGCGGCACGGTAAAACTGTTCCAAATCAGCCAGCTCAAACGCGGCATTGTCTTTTTGCTGCTCAACCAAATAAGCGACCAACATGCCAAACTGCGTACCCCAGTCGCCGACGTGGTTTTGACGGATAACGGTGTTGCCCATAAATTCCAACACGCGCGAAATGCTGTCGCCGATGATGCTGGAACGCAGGTGGCCGACGTGCATTTCTTTGGCAAGATTAGGCGAAGAATAGTCGATAACGACGGTTTGAGGTTTGTCGGTTTTTGCTACGCCGAAACGCGCGTCGTTTAAGGCCGTCTGAATGTTTTGGGCGAGGAACTCAGGACGCAGGCGCAGGTTGATAAAGCCCGGGCCGGCTACTTCCGCACTTTCAATCACAGCGTTGTCCGCCAATACTTCGGCCACTTTTTGCGCCAACTCGCGCGGATTTTGTTTGGCTTTTTTCGCCGCACCCATCACGCCGTTGATTTGGAAATCGCCGTGTTCGGCATTCTTGGTCGGCTGCAAAACAACGGGGCTGTCGGCAATGCCTGCGGCGGCAAAGGCTGCTTGGGCTTCACGTTCGACGGTTTGGTATAAATTCATGTTGTCGGTCTCTATCAATTCAAATCAGGCGGTATTTTAAAAGAATTTCGGGCTTTAAAACAGGGCAAGCTGCAATACTTTTCCAGCGGCTTGTTATATGATTGCATTCTGATTCAACGATTTTGCTGTAAAGGCCGTCTGAAAGGAAAAGCCATGAACCCGAAAAATACGCTTTGTCTGATTGTCGATATTCAAGAACGCCTGCTGCCCGCCCTTTCCGGCGCGGATGAAATGTTGGAACGCTGCCGCCTGCTGATTCAAGGTTTGACGGCTTTGGACATCCCCTTTGCCGTAACCGAACAATATCCGAAAGGTTTGGGCAGCACCGTATCCGCCGTATCGCTGCTGTTGCCCGAAGGCACGCCGATTGTCGAGAAAACCCAATTTTCGGCGTTTTTGCCCGAAATTCAGGAAATCTTACGCAAAAACGACATTAAAAACGTTATTTTGATGGGTGCTGAAGCGCATATCTGTATGCTTCAGACGGCCTTGGATTTGAAGGCGCAAGGTTACGCCGTATTCCTGCCTTTCGAATGCACCGCCTCGCGCACAACGGCCAACCGCGACAATGGTTTGGCGCAAATGAGCCGTCAAGGCATTATCGTTTCCAATGTCGAAAGTATTTTGTTCCAACTGCTCGGCGATGCCAAACATCCGGCCTTTAAGACTATCTCCAAACTAATTCAATAACAGGCCGTCTGAAATGCAATACACCATCCGTCCTGCCCTGCGCCAAGACTTGCCCGCCATCGTCGATATTTACAACAGCACCGTGGCCACGCGCCAATCCACGGCCGATTTGTCGCCGACCACGGTTGCCGAGCGTGAAATGTGGTTTGCCGCGCACACGGACAAACGCCCGATCTACGCCCTTTACGATGCCGACGGCACCGTATTGGCATGGGGCAGTTTCAGTGACTACCATCCGCGCTACGCCTACCACATCAGCGCGGAAGTCAGCATTTATGTCCGCCACGATATGCGCGGCGCAGGCGTGGGCAAAATCCTGTTGCGGCACATGCTCGAACGCGCACCGTCCTTAGACATCCACAACGTCATCGCGCTTGTGTTCGGCCACAACTATCCGAGCCTGAACCTGTTTCACCGTTTCGGTTTTGAAGAATGGGGGCGGCTGCCACAAGTCTGCGACTTGGAAACCATGTTGGCAGACGTGGTGATTTTGGGCAAAAGGATTGTGGATTGATTACGGCAAAGGCCGTCTGAAAACTGAATTCAGACGGCCTTTTGACGGCAAAACCTTTATTCCGGTTTCTTCGCCAGCATGGTAACGAATTTAAACTGAATCGGATTGCCGAATTCGTCTTTCGCGTGCATCGAACCCAGCTCTTCCTTGTATTCCACCAATTCCCAATCCTTATAGTATTCGCGCAGCTCGCCCTCACTAAACTTGAACGGGAACGGCATCGGGCAAGGGAAATCTTCCGTATCCATCGCAGACACGATCAGGTTGTAGCCGCCGGGGTTGGTGTGTTCCTTTATATTGGCAATCACGTCAGGAACGTAACGCGGCATCAGGAACATAAACACCACGGTCGCCACCATATAATCGAAGTTTTCCTGAATATTGGCGGCGTTGAGGTCGTATTCAAACGCGCGGACATTCAACTCTTCGATACGCGCCAGCTCTTCCACGTTTTGAACCGCATGGGGATTATTATCGACAGCGGTAACGTCAAAACCTTTCAAACCCAGATACAGCGCATTGCGGCCCTGACCGCAGCCCATATCCAAAACCTTGCCGACAGGTACGATGCCTTCGGCAGCACGGACGGCCGAATGTGTCGCGCTCATGCCGTATTTCTTATTGAAATAGTCTGCCGCCTCGCAGTAAAACGACAGTTGGATTTCCGTGTCTTGCGTTTGCGGCGCGATAAAGTGCCATGCTTGCGGATGGATAATCCAATCATCGCTTTCAGGCGTCAGCTCGTGCGTGGACGTAACATTGCCCGCCTCGTCCACTTCATTGAAGTTCAGACGGCCTTGGAGGACATTGAGGCAGCCCCAAGTACCGGCGGCAGTATTGTGTTTGGACAACAAGGCTTCGGGAATCTCGTCCGCCGTCCACACCGGCATCTGCTTGTAACAAAACAATTCTTGCTGTTCGCTCATCATGTTTCCTTTCTATTTTGACGGTTTCAACACAGCTTCTGCCAAGGCTTTTTGAATGGCAATCACGCTCTTGTCGCTTTTAAATTGCAAGGTTTCGGTTGGCACCTCGCCGGAAGAAACCCAAATCTTCAGCTCGGCATCCAAATCAAAATGACCCGAGGTTTCCACCGAAAAGCGCGATACTGAACGGTATGGAATCGAACGGTAAGACACTTTCTTGCCGGTCAACCCCTGCTTGTCCACCAACACCAGCCGATATTCGGTAAACACAATCAAATCGCGCACCAGGCTGAATGCCATTTTTACCTGTTCGCCATCAATCAGGATATTCGCCAAATCGCGTTCCACCGCATCGGCGTCTTTTTGCGAAGCATTGCCCAAAAGGCCGCTGAA
>NZ_JBQCWY010000197.1:0-5051 GCF_051956955.1 Neisseria sp. P0021.S005
AAAGAAAATACCGCTCAATACTTTAGGCTTGGTCAAGGTGGCCACAAACATCATCAGCGAGAACATACCCCATGCGCAGAGATACCAACCGATAAATGCCGGGGCTGTTTCACCTTTAAAAAAGATGGTAAACAAAGCCCATGTCCACCAGAAGGCGCCATAGCTGATAAAAGCGGTAAAACCAAACGTATTGCCTTTCTTGAACTCAAACATACCGGCAATAACTTGGGCGATACCACCAAAGGCGAGAGCCATGCCCAAAACTAAGCCGACACCCTCTTGAGCAGTAAAAAAGCCGCCGTTAATCAGACTGAGTAACCAAGTTGTCAATGCAAAGCCACACAGGCCTACTGGACCTGGATTCGCCAGGTTTTCTTTAGTAGTAGTCATTTTATTTCTCCTCTAGTTATTGAAATAGGAAGCCTATTGTTACCTATTTTATTTAAAATTAAAAGAAATAAATTTAAAAAAATCAGGCCGTCTGAAAAATATTTTTCAGACAGCCTTGAATATTAATAATTAAACTATCCCAAAATTGCCAAGATTTTCCTCAATTCATTGGCATCAATTTGGCCGGGGGCCGACGTTTTTTGTGCCGCACCAAAGGTAATCGCCGAGCCGAAAGCCGAGCCGGCCAAGCGGCTGACGGCTCCGGTTTTACCCATGGACATAGTAATAATTGGGCGGTCGATAATTTGTGAAACATCATATGTTGCCTGTAATAAGGTCAATACATCTTGCGGCGATTGCGGCATAACGGCAATTTTGCAGATATCCGCGCCCCACTCTGCCATTGTTTTCAGACGGCCTGTAATGTCTGCCAAAGACGGCGTGGCTTGGAAATCGTGATTACAAAGCAAGGCGGCAGTTTGATACTCATGCGCCAAAGCAATGGTTTGTTTTACGCTGCTTTCCTCGGCAAAAAGCTCGATGTCGATAATATCGGCTTGTTTGGAACGGATGATTTTTTCCAATAATTCAAAATAATACTCGTCAGAACAAGGCGTATTGCCGCCCTCTTGCGCCCTTCTAAACGTAAACAGTAAAGGCTTGTCAGGAAAAGCCTGTCGAGTGATGCCTAATTGTTCGGCAATAAAATCGGCATCAAGCGCAGCTTGAAAAAAATCTGCACGAAATTCAATAATGTCAAAAGCCGTCTCTTTCAATACGCGCAAAGCCTGCTCCAATTCCTGCGTATTGGCGGCCACCAGCGGTACGGCAATTTTAGGCAGGCCTTTGCCGATCTCGATATTTTTGATGATGACAGGTTTCATATTGTTCCTTTTTGCTCTTCAAGCCAATCAGTGCAGATGCTCATAAATGGTTTCTGCCAAGGCTTTGCTGATGCCTTCCACTTTTTCCAAGTCCTCGCGGCTGGCCGCAATCACGCCGCGCAGACCGCCGAATCGGGTAAGCAATGCTTGACGGCGTTTGCTACCGATACCGGGGATTTCGCTGAGTGAGGAAGTAACGCGTGCTTTGTCGCGTTTTTTGCGGTGGCCTGTAATCGCAAAGCGGTGCGACTCATCGCGTACGGTTTGCAATAAATGCAAAGCCGGGCTGTTGGGCGGCAGGCGGAAGACTTCGCCGGTAAAAGGCAGTATGAGTTCTTCCATACCAGCTTTGCGCTCGGGGCCTTTGGCGATACCGACCAAAGGAATGTGCAGCCCGAGTTCTTCCCATACTGATACGGCTACGCCGATTTGCCCTTTGCCGCCGTCAATCAACACGGCATCCGGCCATTTGACACTTTCTCCGTTGGCTTCGGCTTCCTGCATTTTGCCGTAGCGGCGCGTCAACACTTCGCGCATGGCGGCGTAGTCGTCGCCGGGCTTGGCGGTCGTGATGTTGTAGCGGCGGTATTGCGAAGGCTGGATGCTTTGCTCATCGTACACAACGCAGGACGCAATAGTGGCCTCGCCTTGCGTGTGGCTGATATCGAAACACTCAAGGCGGTTGAGGCTGTCTGAATCCATGCCGAGGATTTTGGCCAGTTCATCAATACGGTGCTGCTGGCTGCTTTGTTGCAGGCGGCGTTGAGCAATCGCCATTTGTGCGTTTTGTTCCGCCATTTTCAACCAGACTTTACGTTCGCCTATGGTCTTGGTGACAAATTGCATCTGCTTGCCGTGTTCGCCTTCCAAAGCCTCTTTCAGCGCATCGGGAACGGGAAAGTTACTGATGATGATGTCGGGTTTGCTTTTGCCCAGATAGTGTTGGGCGACGAAGGCTTCAGCGTAATCTTGTCCGTTTGGCTCGGGATCGTTTTTGGTGTCGGGGAAAAAGCTTTTGTCGCCTACGTGCCGCCCACCGCGGATGCTGACCCAGTGTATGCAGACCAGGCCGTCTGAAACTGCCAGCGCAAGCAAATCGATGTCGTTTGGATTGTTCGGATTTTTACTGTCGATAAACTGATTACTCTGCATGATGCCGAGCGCTTGAATTTGATCGCGGTAACGGGCGGCTTCTTCAAATTGCAGATTCGCGGCGGCAGTTTGCATTTTGTGTTGCAAGGTGCGCGTCAATTCGTCGGTTTTGCCATTAAGGAAAGTCGCAGCTTCACGCACGCTGTCACGATAATCTTCTTCGCTGATGTGACCGACACAAGGCGCGGTACAGCGTTTGATTTGGTACAGCAGACAAGGACGGTCGCGATGCTCGAATACACTGTCTTCGCAGGTACGTAGCATAAAGACTTTTTGCAATACTTGAATGCTGTCACGCACGGCGTTGCTGTTCGGATACGGGCCGAAATATTGATTGGGCTTTTTCAGCGTGCCGCGGTAATACGCCATTTGCGGATATTGATGGCCGCTGAGCATCAAATAAGGATAGCTTTTGTCATCGCGGAAAAGAATATTGTATTTCGGCGACAAGGCTTTGATGAAGTTGTTTTCAAGAATCAGCGCTTCAGCTTCGGAACGTGTGATGGTGGTTTCGATATGGTGAACCTGTTTTACCATCAATGCGATGCGCGGCGAATGATCGTTTTTTTGGAAATAGCTGGAAACGCGCCGCTTGAGATTGACCGCTTTGCCGACATACAAAACATTGTTGTCTTCGTCAAAAAAACGGTACACGCCCGGCAGATTGGGCAGATTTTTCAGAAAAAGAGGTAAATCGAACGGTTCGGTTGCGCTCACGGGATTTTCTTTTGGAATAAGCAGGCCGTCTGAAAACTTTTCAGACGGCCTTATTCATTGACGTTTAAGATTCTTGAGACGGAGTATCTTCAGCTTTTACCACTTGGTTTTCAGCTGCATCGCTTTCCAGAGCAGCTTCATCTTCGGCCTCTTCGGCCACGCGTTCCAAGCTGACCAAGGTTTCGCCTTCATCCAGATTAATCAGGCGGACACCGGCAGCAGCCCGGCCGGTCTCGCGAATTTGCTCAACTTTGGTACGAATCAGGACGCCGCCGCTGGTAATCAGCATCAGGTCGTCGGTTTCGCTAACCAAAGTCGCGGCAACCAAATCGCCGTTGCGCTCGCCGGTATTGATGGCGATATTGCCTTGGCCGCCTTTGTTTTTACGGCTGTAATCGGCAATCGGGGTGCGTTTGCCATAGCCGTTGGCGGTAGCAGTCAATACTTGCAAATCGCTTTGCTCGGCTTCAGGGGCGAAGGTAATCAGGCTGACAATCTTGCCATCGGCCGGCAGGCGCATACCGCGCAAACCGCCGCTGCCGCGACCGGACGGACGGACACCGTGTTTGCCGCTTGGCAATGCGTTTTCGGCATTTTCATCATCCAGACCGTCTGAATCTTCGTTTTCGGTTTCGATATCGGTATCTTCTGCTTCATCATTACCGGATTTTTCCCAATATTCGTTAAAGCGGATGGCTTTGCCCAAGTTGGAGAACAACATAATGTCGTCCGCACCGCCGGTTTGCGCTGCGCCGACCAAGTAATCGCCTTCTTTAAGCGCGATGGCTTTAATGCCTTGGCTGCGGACGTTTTTAAACGCAGACAGTTGGACTTTTTTCACCATGCCTTGTGCGGTGGCGAAGAAAACGTATTGATCTTCCGGGAACTCACGGACAGCCAAAATCGCGCTGACTTTTTCGCCTTCTTCCAATTGGATGACGTTGTTAATCGGACGACCACGGCTGTTACGGCCGCCTTCCGGCAGTTTGTACACTTTAATCCAATGGCACTTGCCCAAATTGGTAAAGCACATCAAATAATCATGCGTATTGGCAACAAACAGGGTTTCGATAAAGTCTTCGTCTTTGGTTGCCGTTGCCTGTTTGCCGCGGCCGCCGCGACGCTGCGCCTGATAATCGGTAGTCGGTTGGGTTTTGATGTAGCCGCCATGAGTCAGGGTAACGACCATTTCGCGTTGCGGAATCAGGTCTTCATCGGCGATATCGCCGCCAAACGGATTAATTTCGCTGCGGCGTTCATCGCCGAAGTTGGCTTTGATGTCTGCCAATTCTTCGCGGATGATTTGGGTAACGCGCTCAGGTTTGGAAAGAATATCCACAAAATCAATGATTTTACTCATTAGATTCTTATATTCGCCGACAATTTCTTCCTGATCGAGACCGGTCAGGTTACGCAAGCTCATGCGCAAAATGGCATCGGCTTGCAATTCGCTCAGGTAATAGCCTTGGCTGTGCAGGCCCAAATTCTCTGGCAAGCCTTCAGGGCGCATCATGTGCAGGTCTAAATCGGTACGGCTGAGCATGTCTTCAACCAAGCTGCTGCGCCATGGGCGGGATAGCAATTTTTCTTTGGCTTCCGGCGCATTGGCAGATTCTTTAATCAGACGGATGATTTCGTCGATATTGGACAAGGCAACTGCTTTACCTTCGGCAATATGGCCTTCATGACGCGCTTTTTTCAGGCGGAACAAAGTACGACGGGTAACGACTTCGCGACGATGGCGCAGGAATTCGGACAGGATTTGTTTCAGATTCAGCAACCGCGGCTGGCCGTCAACCAAGGCCACCATGTTGATACCGAAGCTGTCTTGCAGCTGGGTCAGTTTGTAGAGTTGGTTCAAAACGACTTCGGCATTTTCATTGCGTTTCAATTCGATCACGACACGCA
>NZ_JBQCWY010000198.1:0-5016 GCF_051956955.1 Neisseria sp. P0021.S005
TAATAATATCGGGCGTGAATATTTACTCTACAATAGACATAACATTGGACATGTATGTTTCCATATAAATAAAAAATTATTGTCCAGCCGATTAACGACACAAAGGCAAACCGTACCTGGTCTGCCTGAGACTGCAGCCTCTGTTTTGGCTCGTATCATAAGCCAAAACAGCTCAAACACAATAACAAAACCTTAGGCTAAACCCATTTGGTTGACGCAGTCGAAATACTCATGGGATATCAATGAGCAAACAAGAAAAATTTTTCGACGTATACGTTTCCTATCCGCCGAACACGGATAGGGAGCTCATCCACGCCTGCCTGTATGAGAACCTGCCCGAAAACGAAGTCGAGAGCCTGATTCAAGCCTTGGCTGAGCGTCCGCAAGCGATTGTGGCCGAAAAATGTACCCAAGATGAGCGCGAAAATGCGCAGCATTACTTCAGCTATTTGGGTTTGGACGTGATCGTCCGTCAGTCTATGGAATTGGAAGCAGTTGAAGAAGAAACTATGTCGGCAGCCAATACTCCCGACCCTATCCAATGCCCCGTCTGCATGACGATTATTGACGAACTAGATGCACAGGAATGTAAAACCTGCCACTTTGATTTGACAGAAAAAAATGAGCTGGCCATCCAGCGTAAGCGCATTGAATGGCAGGAAAAAATCTCTTTCGAGCATAAAAAACAAACCGAAATTGCCCACAAGCTCAAATACGAGCGCGAGCAGGAAGAGAAAAAGCTGCGCAAGAAAATCCGTGCCGAGTTGGAATCCCAACTACGCGAAGAGTTAGACCAAAATCCTGAGCTGGCAGCACTTGCAGCGAGGAAGAAAACACAGTTCCTGCTTACAATGGCTATCGTATTCGCCGTTTTGAGCCTGCTTGCACTCGGCTATATAGCTGCAAAATTCTTCTAAACCGATTCAAAAACTTAAGGCCGTCTGAAAACAGATTTTCAGACGGCCTTTTATTTCCTTATTGATTGAGCCATTTCAATCAAGCCTCTTGCACATCAACGTCCACCGACCATCTGATTTTACCGTCGCGGTTTTGCTGCAACACCTGCACCCACAAACTCACGGCACGGTGCAAATCTTGTCGGGATGTCGATTCGAGGAAAACTTGCGCACGTTCGCGTTCGGCAAGGCGCACCATCAGCATCGGAGCGGCACCAAACTGGGAGACGCTTTCGGGCAAAAGCGGAGCGAGGGTTTCTTTGGCGGTGTTGAGAAATTCCATCGCATCGGCAAAGCGCGGCGCATCGGCACGGACGGCCGTCTGAAAACCGAAAGGCGGCATGGCGAACATTTGCCGTTCGTTCAATTCGTTTTCGGCAAACACGGCGTAGTCCTGCGCTTTGACGGCGGCGAAGACGGGATGTTCGGGCAGTTGGGTTTGTATCAACACCTTGCCGGGTTTGTCGGCACGCCCCGCCCTGCCGGACACCTGCATCAGCTCGGCGAACAGTCTTTCCGGCGCGCGAAAGTCCGCGCTGTACAGGCTGCCATCGGCGTTCAACACGATAACAAGGTTGAGCCGCGCGAAATCATGGCCTTTGGCGAGCATCTGCGTACCGACCAGAATATCGATTTCGTTGTCTGCGATGCGGCGGTACAAATCCGCCCAGTCGTTTTTGTGCGCAGTGCTGTCCCTGTCGACACGGACGACGGCGGCCTTGTGCAGGAAGACGCGCAGGGTTTCTTCGACGCGCTGTGTGCCGTGTCCGACGGCGGTCAGGTCTTGGTTGCCGCAGTCGGGGCATTTGAACGGGATGGGTTCGCGATGATCGCAGTGGTGGCAGCGCAGTTGGCAGGCGCGTTGGTGCAGCACCATTTTAGCGGAGCAGTTTGGACAGCCGAAGGTATGGCCGCAGTCGCCGCAAAACAGCGCGGGCGCGAAACCGCGCCGGTTGAGGTACACCAGCGACATGCCACCTGCTTCAAAATTCTGTTTTAAAAGCTGCAAGGCTTGCGGCGAGAAGCCGTTGTCAAGTTTCAGACGGCCTACGTTGAGAATTTCTACTTGCGGCAGTTGCGCGGCGGCATGGGCGCGCTCGGTCAGTTGCAGCAGGCGGTACGCGCCGCTTTGCGCCTTGTGCCAGCTCTCCAAGCTGGGCGTGGCACTGCCCAACACGACGGGACAGCCGCTCTGCTTCGCCCGCCACACCGCCAAATCGCGGGCGTGGTAGCGCAATTCGTTGTCTTGTTTGAACGAGCCGTCGTGTTCCTCATCGACCACAATCAGCCCGACATCAGGCAAAGGTGTGAACACCGCCAACCGTGTGCCAATCACCAGCTTCGCCTGCCCCAACATAGCGCGCAAATAATCCTGCGTGCGCTTGCCCGCAGCCATCTGGCTGTGCAACACGGCGGTCGGCACATCGGCAAAACGGTTTTCCACCCGCTTCAAAAGCTGCGGCGTGAGGTTGATTTCCGGCAACAAAAACAACACTTGCCGCCCCTGCGCCAACACTTTCGCCATCGCATCGAAATACACTTCGGTCTTGCCGCTGCCGGTGATGCCGTACAGCAAAAACGGTTGAAATTTACCAAAGGCCGTCTGAATTTCATCGGAAGCCTTCTGCTGGTCGGCATTTAATACAAATTCAGAGTGCGAAGCCTGGCCATTACACGACCTTAAAACGGGCTTCGCCGCTTCCGTCGTTTTAATCCAACCCTGTTCCGCCCAATCTTCGATTAATTTCGCCGCCTGCGCGTTCACCTGCTTCAACGCCGCCATCGTCATTTCGCCCGACAGCAACGCGTCCCACAAAGCCGCTTTTTTGTTGAACCGAGCCGGCGGCGGCGTTTGCGCCCTGCCCGCTTCGTTCAGCGCGTAAAACAGCGGCGGCTGCGGCATTTCTACCGTGTGCGTTTCCTTCAAACCCTGCGGCAGCGCGGCAAACACTGCCTGCCCGGTCGGATAGTGGTAATAACGCGACGTAAACGCCAACAAATCACGCCAGCTTTGAGGCAACGGCTTTTCTTCCACAAAGGCCGTCTGAACGCTCAAAATCCGCGCCGTATCCATATCGGGCGCAATATCCGTTTCCCACACCATCCCGACAACGGTTTTATTGCGGAAAGGCACAAGCACTCGCGTTCCCGGAGGAAGCGGCTCGGAATGGGAATACGTCAAAAGGCCGTCTGAAAGCGGCACGTTTACGGCAATACGGTGGTAGAACATACAAACAATCAAATCATTTTTTCGTATTTTAACAGCCGAAAGCTATTTTCAGACGATAATTTGAGCCTTAGCACAATGCAGACATAACAGAGGTTTGATACAATGCCTTACTTTCAACACACGCAAGTCTTTCGCATGAAAACCAAGTTAATCAAAATCTTAACACCGTTTGCCGTCCTTCCTTTATTGGCATGCGGTCAACCTGCCGTATCCAACGCCAACGCGGCGCCTGCCCCTGCTGTCAAAGCGGAAGCACCTGCCGACAAATCCGTTGCCGCTTCTTTGAAAGCGCGTTTGGAAAAAGTCTATGCCGCCCAAGATTTGAAAGTTTTGAGCGTTAGTGAAACACCGATTAAAGGCATTTATGAAGTTGTCGTCAGCGGCAAACAAATCATCTATACCGATGCCAAAGGCGACTATATGCTCGTTGGCGACCTCATCAACGTCAACACGCGCCAAAGCATGACTGAAGAACGCGCCGCCGATTTGAACAAAATCGACTTCGCTTCCCTGCCTTTGGACAAAGCTATCAAAGAAGTGCGCGGCAACGGCAAACTGAAAGTCGCTGTTTTCTCCGATCCGGACTGCCCGTACTGCAAACGCTTGGAGCATGAATTTGAAAAAATGACCGACATCACGATTTATACCTTCATGATGCCGATTCCAAGCCTGCACCCTGATGCCGCGCGCAAAGCCGAGCTGTTGTGGTGCCAACCTAATCCGACCCAGGCATGGATCGACTGGATGCGCAAAGGCAAACTCCCAAACGGCAAAGCAAACTGCGAAAACCCTGTTGCTGAAACCACTTCATTGGGCGAACAATTCGGCTTCAACGGCACACCGACCGTGGTCTTCCCTAACGGTCGCAGCCAAAGCGGTTACAGCCCTATGCCTCACCTCAAAGAAATCATCGAGAAAAACCAGTAATACAGGGTTTAATCTCCATCAAGGACGCTTTACGCGTCCTTTTTTCATGTCATCCGCCATCAACTGCCTTCAGACGGCCTCGATACAGACAAATATAAAAAAAGGACGTGTCCGCCACGTCCTTTTTCCCTTTACCTTACAGGTAGAATTTCTCAACCACTTTCAGGTTTTCGTCCAATTTGTACACCAGCGGCTGACCGGTCGGGATTTCCAAGCCCATGATGTCTTCGTCGGAAATGCCTTCGATGTGTTTGGCCAACGCACGCAGGGAGTTGCCGTGTGCCGCAACCAATACACGTTTGCCGCTCAGGATGGCCGGAGCGATTTGGTCTTCCCAGAAAGGCAGGACGCGCTCGAGGGTAACTTTGAGGTTTTCACCATCAGGTACAACATCGCTAGGCAGGTTGGTATAGCGACGGTCGTTGTGGGCGGAGTGAGGGTCTTTAGGATCGAGCAGCGGAGGCAGGGTGTCGTAGCTGCGGCGCCAGATGTGGACTTGCTCATCGCCGTATTTTTCTGCGGTTTGTTTTTTATCCATACCTTGCAGCTGGCCGTAGTGGCGCTCGTTCAAACGCCATGATTTGATTTGTGGAACAAACAGTTGGTCGGATTCTTCCAAAACGATGTTACAGGTTTTGATGGCACGGGTCAGAACGGAAGTAAAGGCGATGTCGAACTCGTAGCCTTTCTCTTTCAGCTTTTTACCTGCTGCAGCGGCTTCTGCCAAACCTTGCTCGCTCAGCTTGACGTCGCGCCAGCCGGTGAAAAGGTTTTTTGCGTTCCATTCGCTTTGTCCGTGACGGATGAATACTAATTCCATGATAGTTTGCTCCAATGAAGTTTGGGAAAGGGTATTTATATCACACTTTGCCGCCGCGCTGATAACGCCGGCGGTTTCTTTTG
>NZ_JBQCWY010000199.1:0-4969 GCF_051956955.1 Neisseria sp. P0021.S005
CATATTATCATTGTATCTGTATCAATTTGAATTTTTTAGAATTTCAATATGAAACCCCTAATTTACTACGTCCATTCCGTCCAATATGAACTCGGCAATCTCTTACCTTACGAACATTGGCAAACCTTATAAAGCGATTCGGTAAATGTTGGCGAAATGGTGGCGGAGTTTGCCCGAGTTTTTGGGGCACAGGAAATTACCTGTTAAACGGGACAGATTCATGACTTAGGGAAATATTCGGAAGCCTTTAATTATCGATTGCATGGCGATCCTTCAGGTGATCATGCTACCGCCGGAGCGAAAATTGCAAAAATGCTTGCTTTAGAGTGGAGGTCAAAGTATAACCTGTGGTTATCTTACTTAGGCTAGATAACTTTATTAATGAATTAAAAGGCAAAAATAATGGAAACGAAACAAACCAATTCAACCATCAAATCGCGTGCGGCGGTGGCATTCGCCCCAAATCAACCCTTACAAATTGTGGAAATCGACGTAGAAATGCCGCACAAAGGCGAGGTGTTAATTCGTAACACGCACACTGGCGTGTGCCACACTGATGCATTTACGTTATCAGGAAGCGATCCGGAAGGCGTATTTCCTGTGGTGCTTGGGCATGAAGGTGCGGGTGTGGTCGTTGCTGTGGGCGAAGGTGTGTCAAGCGTAAAACCGGGTGATCATGTCATTCCTCTTTACACCGCTGAATGTGGCGAATGTGAGTTTTGCCGTTCAGGTAAAACTAACTTGTGCGTCTCAGTGCGTGATACACAAGGTAAAGGTTTAATGCCGGACGGTACGACGCGTTTTTCTTATCAAGGTCAGCCGATCTATCACTATATGGGCTGTTCGACCTTCAGCGAATACTCAGTTGTTGCCGAAGTTTCACTGGCAAAAATCAACCCAGAAGCCAACCACGAACAAGTATGTTTGCTCGGCTGCGGCGTTACTACAGGTATTGGTGCGGTACATAATACGGCAAAAGTGCAAGAAGGCGACTCTGTTGCCGTGTTTGGCTTGGGGGCGATTGGTTTGGCGGTGGTGCAAGGTGCGCGTCAAGCCAAAGCGGGTCGCATTATCGCTATTGATACCAATCCTTCAAAATTCGAGTTGGCAAAAAAGTTCGGTGCAACGGATTGTTTAAATCCGAACGATTACGATAAACCGATCAAAGATGTGTTGTTAGACATCAATAAATGGGGCATTGACCATACCTTTGAATGTATCGGCAATGTAAACGTAATGCGTCAAGCATTAGAAAGTGCGCACCGTGGCTGGGGACAATCCATTATCATCGGCGTAGCGGGTGCGGGACAAGAAATTTCAACTCGTCCGTTTCAGTTGGTAACAGGTCGTGTTTGGAAAGGCACGGCATTTGGTGGCGTGAAAGGTCGCTCTGAACTTCCGAAAATGGTGGAAGATTCAATGAAAGGCGACATCCAGTTGGAACCATTTGTGACCCACACAATGACACTCAATCAAATCAATGAAGCCTTTGAGTTAATGCACGAAGGTAAATCGATCCGCGCTGTTATTCATTACTAAGGTATGCGATGAAACTGATTGAACAACATCAAATTTTTGGTGGTTCGCAACAAGTTTGGGCACATGATGCCCAAACGCTTCAATGCGAAATGAAATTTGCCGTCTATTTGCCGGATAATCCAGAGAATCGACCGCTTGGTGTGATTTATTGGCTTTCCGGCTTAACGTGTACGGAACAAAATTTCATTACCAAATCGGGCTTTCAGCGTTATGCGGCAGAACATCAAGTGATTGTGGTTGCCCCCGATACCAGCCCTCGCGGAGAGCAAGTGCCGAACGATGCTGCTTATGATTTAGGGCAGGGTGCGGGTTTTTATCTTAATGCGACCGAGCAGCCTTGGGCGACGAATTATCAAATGTATGATTATATTTTGAATGAGTTGCCTGGTCTGATTGAGGAAAATTTCTCTACCAACGGCAAACGTTCCATTATGGGGCATTCAATGGGCGGACACGGCGCATTGGTATTGGCGCTGCGAAACCGGGAACGTTATCAAAGTGTTTCTGCCTTTTCGCCTATTTTGTCGCCAAGCCTCGTGCCTTGGGGAGAAAAAGCCTTTTCTGCCTATTTAGGGAAAGATCGCGAAAAATGGCAGCAATATGATGCTAACTCGCTCATCCAACAAGGCTGTAAAGTGCAAGGTATGCGCATTGATCAGGGCTTAGAAGATGAGTTTTTGCCAACACAATTGCGTACCGAAGATTTTATCGAAACCTGTCGTGCGGCAAATCAACCGGCCGATGTGCGCTTCCACAAAGGCTACGATCATAGCTATTACTTCATCGCCAGTTTTATTGGTGAGCATATTGCCTATCATGTGGCATTTTTGAAGTAAGCCAAGGAAGTGATTCGTGAATCGATCAAATGTTGGTATGAACATTAATTTTTCATGTTAACGAAAATAAAAGGCATCGGATTGATGCCTTTTGTTTTTTATAAATGATGAAAAATAATGCTATCAAAATGAGCTAGCTTGCACACTCTATTTAAATATCTCCCCATTCTAATCCGAATCGCTGTAAATATTTCCTCAATCGGTCGCTGTCATTGACTTTTGCTCTTTCTGTTCGGGAGACGTTGAACAATGCACGGCCAGCGGCGGCCATGTTGAGGTGTTTGCGGCATTCATCGATAACGTGTTGCAGTTGTAGCTTGTCGAACAAATCCAATGTGTCCCAATCGACTTTATCTGGATAGTCTTGTGCTTTTTCAGACGGCCTTTTATGTAAGAGGCCGTCTGAAAAAGGTTCTTCCGACCATAACCATTTGAGGCGTTCGATTTCGGCTTGGACTTGTTCTACCTGTATCCTGCCTTGCGGCGCGAGTGTGGCCAGGCGCATGATGCTGGCGGCGAGGTCGCGGAAGTTGCTGCGCCATGGTGCTTGATCTGAGTGTGCGAAGTCGAGGTAGGCGGCCAGGGCTTCTTTGTTGAAGCGGGTGGTTCGGCCGAGTTCTTGCGAGGCTAGGGCGAGCTGGTGTTCGACGTTGGGCTCGATGTCTTCGCGACGGTTGGCAAGTGCGGGCAGTGGGTAATTCCAGATGTTGATGCGGGCGAACAGGTCTTCTCGGAAGCGTCCGGCGCGGATTTCGTGGCGTAGGTCGCGGTTGGTACCGGCGATAAGTTGGAAGTCGCTTTTGACTTCGCTGTCGCTGCCGACGGGATAAAAGTGTTTTTCTTCAATGGCTTTGAGCAACATGGCTTGCTCGTCTAAGCCCAATTCTCCGATTTCATCTAAAAACAATACGCCGCCGTCGGCAGTTTTCAGATAACCTTCACGTTTTTCTGCGGCGCCGGTAAAGGCGCCTTTTTTGTGGCCGAACAGGGCAGATGCTGCGCCGTCGCCGCGAAGGGTGGCGCAGTTTACATCGACAAATGTGCCTTTAATCAGGTGGCGCGCTTTTTTCAATTCAAAAATCCTGCGTGCCAGCATAGATTTGCCCGCGCCTGTCGGGCCGGAGAGCAGAATGGGGGAAGGAGAGTTGAGCGCGACTTGTTCGATTTCGGCAATCATGCGGTTGAAGGCGGCGTTTTGGGTGGAAATGCCGCTTTTCAGGTAGCGCACTGCGTCATCGCGTACGGCGGCAAGGCGTTCGGCCAGTACGTCGTAACGAGCCAAGTCCAAATCGATGATTTCATAACTGCCGACATTGCCGTCCTCCATGCTGCGTCTTTGATTTTTGGGAGGTGCGGTTTGTAACAGAACACCGGGGATTTGACGCGATTCCACCAATAAAAACAGGCAGATTTGGGCAACGTGTGTACCTGTGGTGATGTGGGTGAGATAGGTTTCTTCTTCTGTATCAAATGGATAGCCTGCTGCCCAATCGTGCAGTTTGGTATAAACCTCGGAGAAATCCCACGGGTTTGCCAGCTCCATAGGTACGAGATTGACGACTGTGTGCGGCGACACCTGCTGAATATCGGCTTTTACATGATCTGCCAGCTCGCGATATTTCTCCGCATAAAACAGCTCCATGCGGTCGAGATGAAAATCTTGACGCTGATTCATGGCGACGTTTGGCCGCCATTTTAACCAACGGCCCTGACCGAAACCGCTGTCCAATACCGTACCGAGAAAGCTGACGGCGACTTGTTTTTTGGGATTGGTATTCATGTTTCAGACGGCCTTTAAATTATTTTTTCCAATACAAACACGCCGTAACCATCGCCCAACGGCAGCTCGAAATCCGTATGCAGGATTTGGCGTTTTACTTGTACAGTTTCGTCAGTTTTCGGATTAAAACCTTCTTTTAAGGCCGTCTGAAAATACACACCGAAGCCGCGTTTCTGCCATGCGGGCAATTCGTTGAAATTGATATTGTGTTCAAACAGCAAATCATGTTTCTGCGCGCGCGTGAGACCGCTGACCGCTTCTGTGGCTCGGGATACGCTTTCTCCTTTCTTGCGCAGCATCCAATAGCAGTGGGCGTTGAGCGCGTTGCGGTATGAGTCTTCGTGCCGCCAACGGAAATAATCGACCACCAGTTTTTCGTTCGGCAAAACGCAAACTCTGGCATCAAAAGCGGCGGTCTGCCCGTGCGCCACAGAAAAGGCGGCGCTGGCCTCACCAGCCAATACCGAAATGATTTTGCGCGTTTTGCGTTTGAACGTATCGTCGTCTCGACGCAGCAATAGTGAAATTTCATCGCTTTCCGAATAGCCGTACACCACATTGAAGCCACATTTCATCAAATGACGGACGGTGTGCGCCATCAGGTCGCGGAAACGAATGTCGAACGGGGCTTCAAACTGCCAAATTTCCTTGGTTAGTCGTGTAAAACCACGCCCGTCTAAGCGTACAACAATAAAATTTTCCTGTGGTACGCAAAAGTCATAAGCGGTTTCGTATTGTCGCAAGCGTTTGTCCAAATCATCGAATCTCATCATATATCCTTGTATATTTTATTTTCTATATAACTATCTATAAA
>NZ_JBQCWY010000200.1:0-4922 GCF_051956955.1 Neisseria sp. P0021.S005
TGCGTTGTTCCATTTCCAAGACTTCGGACAATTTGACGCCCAAATCGTCGGCGATTTCTTGCGCTTCTTTTGGAGACAAGGCATTCAGGTTTTTACGCATGCTGCGCAGATTGAAGAACAGTTTGCGCTGCGGTTTGGTTGTGGCAACGCGGACCAAACGCCAGTTGCGCAAAATGAATTCGTGGATTTCGGCTTTAATCCAATGCACGGCAAACGAAAACAGGCGCGCGCCGCGACTTGGTTCGTAGCGTTTGACGGCTTTCATCAGGCCGATATTGCCTTCTTGAATCAGGTCGGCTTGGTTGAGGCCGTAGCCGTCGTAACCGCGTGCAATGGATACGACGACGCGAAGATGGGACAGAATAAGCTGTTTGGCGGCATTGAGATCGCCTTTTTGTTGACGTTCCGCTAGTTGTGTTTCTTCTTCGGCGGTCAGCATTGGAATGCTGTTGACAGTATGAATGTATTGCTCGAGGCTACCGTTGCCGCTGTGGATAACGGGTAATGCAAAAGCTTTATTCATAAAAGGATGCTCTCCTTGATTAGGCCGTCTGAAAACGGCTTTTTGTTTATTGTGTGACAAGCAGTATAACACTGCCTGTGGTTTGTTTTGTTATGGGTTGGATTTTTTCTGTAAATTAACGATAGATTCAATAGTTTTTACTGCTTGAATCTCAAGGGTTGATTGTCTTAGAAAATTTGAGTGATTTGCTAGGTTTTGGCTAAGTATATTACAAACATTTCTGTATGTAAATAGTTTTAGTAATAAAAAAGACCTTGTATAACAAGGTCTTAAATTTTTTATTCTGGTTTCTTCCGGCCAATCAGGATAAGGAATACGCCGATAACGGCCAAAATGCTGATAAGCCATGTTGAGCCGCCTGCTTTCATATAAGGCGTTTCGCCGATATAGCCTTTGACGTGGCCTTCGAGGACGGTTTCTGTATCCGGTTGGGCTTCGGCAACAATCGTGCCTTTAGGGGAAATAATGGCGGTCGCACCGGTATTGGTGGCGCGAACCATGTAGCGGCCCAGTTCCATTGCTCGCGCTTGGGACTGTTGAAGCTGCTGATACATGGCATTGGATTTGCCGTACCACGCCATATTGCTGATGTTGGCGAGTAGGGTAGAGCGTTTCGCCGTTGCGATGAGTTCGTCGCCGAAACCGTCTTCATAGCAGATATTGAAGGCGACTTTTTGATCTTTCATCACCAAAGGCGCTTGGTTGTCACCGCCTTTTTGAAAGTCGGCCAAAGGCATATCCATCATTTTATAGAGACGCTCAGTAATGGCGGGTAAGGGTTTGTATTCGCCAAATGGAACGAGGTGGTTCTTGGCGTAGTAGGGGATAACATCGGAAGTGCTGTTGTGATATTCGCTCAAATTGATGACTGCATTTTCGTAGCCGTTGCCGTCGGGCGTATATTGGCTTATACCGATGGCCAACGCGCTGCCGTTGCTTTGCGCTTGCTCGGCGAATTGTTCCAAGATGCCTTCGGGCAGGTCTTGGCGCATCAGCGGCAGGGCGGTCTCGGGCAGGATGACGATGTTGGCACTGGTTTTGCTGATTTGTTCGTAGTATTTCTGAATGGTTGGGATGATTTGCTCTTCCTTCCATTTCAGATTTTGCTCGATATTGCCTTGAATCAGGGCGACGGTGCTGGTGCTGCCGTCAGGGCGGGTGTATTCGGTTTGTTGGGAAATGTAGCCGACGGAGCAGAGTGCAACGATAAGGAATAAGGGCAGCAGGCGGTGTTTCAGACGGCCATGATTGTCAATCAGCAACACCAGCCATGCGCTGAGGAAAGCGGTTGCCAGCGTAACCATGTGAATGCCGCCCAAAGGCGCGAAGCCTGCCAACGGGCTGTCTTTGATGATTTGGGAGTAGCCGATTGCACCCCAGCCGAATCCAGTCAGAAAACGTTCGCGGGCAAATTCTGCCAGCGTCCATAAAATCGGCAGCAGGAAGCCGGTTTTAGCCCAGCGCGACAGGTTGCATTTTCTCCACACCCAAAAACAGAGGGCCGGATAAAGCGCAAGAAACGCCGGCAGCAGGAAGGTGAGGGGGATGGCGTATGAATCCGGCAAACCTGAAACATCATGCAAGGCAGTGTGTATCCAATAAAACTGCGCCGTATAACCGATTAATCCAAACAGATAGGCAGTCATGACGGCAAAGCGCGGACGCAATTCAATCAGGCGTATCAGCGCGCCAAACAATAGCGGCATCAGCCAGAAATGATAATACGGGGCGAAAGTGAACGGTGTCGCGGCGGCAATCAAGATGACCAGCGGCCAGTAAAGCAGCGGATGTTGCCAATATTGTTCGAGTTTACGGAAAATATTCATGCTTTAAATGGTATTGAGGCCGTCTGAAAAGTTTTCAGACGGCAGGGAAACAAAATCAGTCTTTTTGAAACAATTTCATTGCAGGCAGGACGATTGCGCAAGCTAAGGCACCGGCGGCTACTCCGACCACCAAGTTGACGATATGTTCCATCATGCCACTGTCCCAATGCTGCGCGTGGAGGAAATCGTGCAAAAAGCCAAGGTTGTGGGCGATCAGTCCGCCGCCAACCAAGAACATCGCCAGCGTGCCGACAATGCTCAAGCCGCGCATAAACCAAGGCATAAATGAAATCAAACCGCGTCCGATACTTTGTACGGCGGCGCTTTTTTGGCGCATCAGCATCATACCGAGGTCGTCAAGTTTGACGATGATGCCGACCAAACCATAGACCAATGCCGTCATGCCGACACCGATGGCGGCCATCACCAAAGAACGTGTCATCAGGTCATATTTCTCAACAACGCCCAGCGCGATAATGATGATTTCGGCGGAGAGGATGAAATCTGTGCGGACCGCGCCTTTTACTTTTGTTTTTTCGTCTGTGACTTCAGGCTCGGCATCGTGTCCGTCTTCGTGTTCATTGCGGTGCAGAAATTTGTGCAACAGTTTTTCCACGCCTTCAAAACACAAATACACACCGCCGATCATCAGCAAGGGCGTAATCAGCGCAGGCAGGAAAGCGGAAAGCAACAGTGCAAGTGGCACCAGAATCAGCTTATTGACCAGAGAGCCTTTTGCCACCGCCCAAATAATCGGCAATTCGCGCTCGGCAGATACGCCGGTTACCTGATTGGCGTTGAGCGCCAAATCGTCACCGACCACGCCGGCGGTTTTTTTGGCGGCGACTTTGGTCATCATCGCTACGTCGTCCAAAACGGCAGTAATGTCGTCCAAAAGCGTAAAGAGAGAGGCGAAGGCCATAATGTTATCCGGATAAAATCAAATAAACGCGCGATTATATATGAAAATTCAGTTGCTTGAATGTTTTTCAGACTGCCGTTGACGGAAATTAACCAAAGGCCGTCTGAAAATGCTATTTCGGCGTATAACGTCCCGCCATGGCTTTATACACCATATTTTCGTATTTTAAGGCTTCATAGCGTTGGTTCAGCAGGTTTTGAGCCGAGCTGTATTCTGAATTCAAAGCCTCCAGCCAGTCTTTCAACTCGTTTTTACCGTGTTGGTAGCGTACTTGATAGTAATGGCTGTTTTTCTTGTCCAGCTGATAACGCTGTTCCTGATTGGCAAGGCTGGCCTGCGCGTTTTTGTAGGCAAGGTAATTGGTGTTGACCTCGTTGAGTGCGGTGGTCAGGGCTTTTTCAAAATTCAGCTTGGCGCTGTCCATCTCCGCTTGTACGGTTTTGTCTTTCCATTTCATGGTCTGCCAATTAAGGAAAGGCAGATTGATGGTGGCCGAGCCGCCCAACATGGGGATATTGAACGTGCTTTTCGCTTTATCGGAAGACGTACTCAAACTTGCGCCCAAAGTAATCGACGGATACCAACTGCGTTTTTGCGCGTTAACCGATTGTTGCGACGCTTGCAGGCGGTATTCGGCGGCGCGCAGGTCGGGGCGGTTGGCCAAAACGGTAATCGGTACGTCCAAGTTCACGCCTTTGACAGGCAACAGGCGGAATTGTGCCGGATCGGCGGCCATGTTTTCAGACGGCCTTAAATTCAACAAATTACGCAAAACCTGTTTTTGCGTATCCAAATTGTTTTGCAAAGACAACAGGCTGTTTTCCGCGCTCAGCAATGACTGTTTGGCTTGGGTCGGCTGGCTTGAATCGGCCCTGCCGTAGCGGAACTTGGCATTCGCGATGCGGTTGATTTCCTGATATTGCTTCAGCGATTTTTTTGCTAACTCAATCGCTTCGTTCAGATAGGCGATATTGAAATACGCATCGGCGACATTATTAATCAAAGTCAGGCGTGTGTTGGCCATGTCTTCATGCGTGGCTTGATATTCCCATACCTGAGCATCGGCAGTGGCACTGAGTTTACGCCATAAATCCAATTCGTAGCTCAAGCCAAGCTGGCTGCTGAAGGTATTGCCGTGGCTGCCAGTTTTCAGGTTTTTAGAAGCGTTTGCGCCCAATGAGCCGCTGCACGAAGGCACCAAATCCGCACCCAAAATATTGGCTTGGTACAAAGCCTTGTTGACGCTGATGGCGGCCTGTTTCAAATCGACATTATTCGCCAACGCCTGCTCCATCAGCGCGTTGAGCTGCGGGCTTTGGTAGATTTCCCACCAGTTACCGTTTACATCGTAGCGTTCGGCAGTTTCGGCTGCGCTCATGACTTGGCCGGTCGCTTCCAGTGTCAGGTTCGGATTGGCTTTAGGTGCGGCGCACGCACTTAGGGCAAGGGCAACAGCCAATGATAAGGCTGCTTGGGAAAAAGGTTTCGTCTTCATAAAAAATCTTTCGGGTAACAGCATTTCAGACGGCCTTAAGATAATAGGTCGTCTGAAACATAATCAATCCTGAGCCAGCGCATCAATCGGGTTGAGCTTGGAAGCCTTGTTGGCAGGCATAAAGCCGAATGCGACGCCGATGGCGGTGGAGCAGAC
>NZ_JBQCWY010000201.1:0-4921 GCF_051956955.1 Neisseria sp. P0021.S005
AAACCCAAAGCGAATTGGCGGTATTTAAAGACTTTTTTGCACAATCCACACGCGGCATTATCCGTTGATGGATGGATTGAAGGCCGTCTGAAACTTTTTCAGACGGCCTTTGGATTGCAAAAATCCGCGCAGTAGGGCAGGTTTCCTGTCTGTTTGCCGCCGATGCCGTCTGAAAACGGGCGGGCAAATGTCTGCCCAAAATCTTTTAGCTTTTAAACCTCAACACATGAATTCCAATCCTTCCCCCCTTATCGCCATCAGCGTCGGCGAAGCTTCCGGCGACTTGCTCGGCGCACACTTAATCCGTGCCATTAAGGCGCGTTGCCCGAATGCGCGGTTTACCGGCATCGGCGGCGAGCGCATGAAGGCGGAGGGTTTCGAGAGTTTGTACGATCAGGAAAAGCTGGCGGTACGCGGTTTTGTTGAGGTCATCAAACGCCTGCCGCAGATTTTGAAAATCCGCAAAGGGCTGGTGAACGATTTAATCCGCCTCAAGCCGGATGTGTTTATCGGCATCGATGCGCCGGACTTCAATCTCGGCGTGGCGGAAAAACTCAAGCGGGCAGGCATTCATACTATTCATTACGTCAGCCCGTCGGTTTGGGCGTGGCGGCGCGAACGGGTCAATAAAATCGTGCATCAGGTCAACCGCGTGTTGTGCTTGTTTCCGATGGAGCCCCAGCTTTATATTGATGCCGGCGGCAAGGCCGAGTTTGTCGGCCATCCGATGGCGCAAACCATGCCGGTGGAAGCGGATAGGGCGGCGGCGCGGCAGAAGCTGGGCGTGCCTGCGGACGTGCCCGTGTTTGCCATCTTGCCCGGTAGCCGCGTGAGCGAAATCGATTACATGGCGGCGGTGTTTTTTCAGACGGCCTTATTGCTGCTGAAACGTTATCCGCAGGCACAGTTTTTGCTGCCTGTGGCGACGGCCGCAACGCGCAAACGCATTACCGAAATTTTGGCGCAGCCTGAGTTCGCCACCCTTCCCATCACGTTGACCGACAAGCAGTCGGATACGGTTTGCACCGCTGCCGACGTGGTATTGGTTACCAGCGGTACGGCGACTTTGGAAGTGGCCTTGTGCAAGCGACCTATGGTCATCAGCTACAAGATTTCGCCGCTGACTTATGCGTATGTGAAAAACAAAATCAAAGTGCCGCATGTCGGTTTGCCCAATATTCTGTTGGGTAAAGCCGCCGTTCCCGAGCTGCTGCAACACGATGCCGTCCCTGAAAAACTGGCGCAGGCCGTTGCAGACTGGTATGACTGCCCTGAAGCGGTAGCCGCGTTGGAACAGGATTTCCACGCCTTGCATCTGCTGTTGAAAAAAGATACGGCGGCATTGGCGGCGGCGGCAGTATTGGCAGAAGCCGGATTTTCAGACGGCCTGAAAGACAAGTAAGGAAAATACATGAATTTATTGGGAGCCTTGGCCAAGGTTGGCAGCCTGACGATGGTGTCGCGCATTTTGGGCTTTGTGCGCGATACGATTATCGCCCGTGCGTTTGGTGCAGGCATGGCGACGGATGCGTTTTTTGTCGCGTTCAAACTGCCCAACCTGTTGCGGCGCGTGTTCGCAGAGGGCGCGTTTGCCCAAGCCTTCGTGCCGATTTTGGCGGAATACAAAGAAACCCGCTCGCCCGAAGCCACGCAGGCGTTTGTGCGTCATGTGGCCGGTATGTTGTCGTTTGTGTTGGTCATCGTTACCGCGCTGGGCATACTCGCCGCGCCGTGGGTGATTTATGTTTCCGCGCCCGGTTTTGCCAAAGACGCCGATAAGTTTCAGCTCTCCATCGACCTACTGCGGGTAACGTTTCCTTATATTTTATTGATTTCACTATCCTCTTTTGTCGGCTCGATACTCAATTCCTATCATAAATTCGGCATTCCCGCCTTCACACCGACATTTTTGAACATCTCCTTTATCGTCTTTTCCCTGTTTTTCATACCGTATTTTGATCCGCCTGTTATGGCTTTGGCGTGGGCGGTATTTGTCGGCGGCGTGTTGCAGCTGGTGTTCCAACTGCCTTGGTTGGCGAAACTGGGCTTCTTGAAAATGCCCAAACTCAGCTTTAAAGACGCAGCGGTCAACCGCGTGATGAAACAGATGGCACCGGCTATTTTAGGCGTGAGCGTGGCGCAGATTTCCTTGGTTATCAACACCATTTTTGCCTCATTTTTGCAGTCCGGCAGTGTGTCGTGGATGTATTACGCCGACCGACTGATGGAATTGCCTACTGGTGTTTTGGGCGTGGCACTCGGTACAATCTTGCTGCCTACCTTGTCCAAACACGCCGCCAGTCAGGATACCGAGCAGTTTTCCAGCCTGCTCGACTGGGGTTTGCGCTTGTGTATGCTGCTGACCCTGCCTGCCGCCGTCGGCCTTGCCGTGTTGTCTTTCCCTCTGGTTACGACCCTGTTCATGTACCGTGAATTTACGCTGCACGACGCGCAAATGACCCAACACGCGCTGATTGCCTATTCCTTCGGCTTGATCGGGCTGATTATGATTAAAGTATTGGCACCCGGCTTCTACGCGCGCCAAAACATCAAAACCCCCGTTAAGGTCGCTATTTTCACGCTGATTTGCACGCAGCTAATGAACCTTGCCTTCATTTCGCCGCTCAAGCACGTCGGCCTGTCCCTCGCTATCGGTTTGGGCGCGTGTCTGAATGCAGGTTTGCTGTTTTTCCTTTTGCGCAAACACGGCATCTACCGCCCTGGTAAAGGTTGGGCAGCGTTTTTGGTTAAAATGGTCATCTCTTTGGTTGTCATGGGCAGCGGTTTGTGGCTGGCGCAATATTATCTGCCGTTTGAATGGGTGCACGTCGGCGGCTTTAAAAAAGCAGGCCAACTCTGCGTCCTGATTGCCTTGGGCGGCGGCCTCTACTTCGTTTCCCTCGCCGCGCTCGGTTTTCGTCCGCACCATTTCCGCAGGGTGGAAAAATAAGCAGCCGTAGTGCGTATTGCTTTGGCTTAAAGGCTATTCGCTAAAAAGGCCGTCTGAAATATTTTCAGACGGCCTTTTCTTGCGTTACGTTTTAACTGTAAAGCTTCGCTCCTTTTTTGACGAACTCAATCGCTTTTTCTTCCATGCCTTGCTGTTGGGCTTTTTGCTTGTCGGCGTAGTCGCGCACTTCCTGCGTGATTTTCATCGAGCAGAATTTTGGGCCGCACATCGAGCAGAAGTGGGCGATTTTCGCGCCTTCTGCAGGCAGGGTTTCGTCGTGGAAGCTTTCGGCGCGTTCGGGGTCGAGGCTGAGGCGGAATTGGTCGCGCCAGCGGAACTCGAAACGCGCCTTGCTCAGAGCGTTGTCGCGCAACTGTGCGCCTGGCCAGCCTTTGGCGAGGTCGGCGGCATGGGCGGCGAGTTTGTAGGTGATGATGCCGGTGCGCACGTCTTCTTTGTCGGGCAGGCCGAGATGCTCTTTCGGGGTAACGTAGCAGAGCATGGCTGTGCCGTACCAGCCGATGTTGGTCGCGCCTATGCCCGAGGTGATGTGGTCGTAGCCGGGGGCGATGTCGGTAACGAGCGGGCCGAGGGTGTAGAAAGGTGCTTCAAAGCAATGTTGCAGCTCTTCGGTCATGTTTTCTTTCACGCGTTGCAGCGGTACATGGCCGGGGCCTTCGATCATAACCTGTACGTCGTGTTCCCATGCTTTGGCGGTCAATTCGCCCAAGGTGTGCAGCTCGGCAAATTGGGATTCGTCGTTGGCATCGGCAATGCAGCCGGGACGAAGGCCGTCGCCGAGGCTGAACGATACGTCGTAGGCTTTCATGATTTCGCAGATTTCGTCGAAATGTGTGTAGAGGAAGTTTTCCTGATGATGGGCGAGACACCATTTCGCCATGATGGAGCCGCCGCGTGATACGATGCCGGTCAGGCGGTCGGCCGTCATCGGTACATAACGCAGCAATACACCTGCGTGCAGGGTGAAATAGTCCACGCCTTGTTCTGCCTGCTCGATTAAGGTATCGCGCACCAAATCCCAAGTCAGGTCTTCGGCAATGCCGCCGGTTTTTTCCAAAGCTTGGTAAATCGGCACCGTGCCGATGGGGACGGGCGCGTTGCGGATAATCCATTCGCGCGTTTCGTGGATGTGCGCGCCTGTGGATAAGTCCATAATCGTGTCCGCGCCCCAACGCAGCGACCATACCATTTTTTCGACTTCTTCGGTCAGGCTGGAGGTTACGGCGGAGTTGCCCAAGTTGCCGTTGATTTTGACGCGGAAGTTGCGGCCGATAATCATCGGTTCGAGTTCGGGGTGGTTGATGTTGGCAGGGATAATCGCACGTCCGGCGGCGATTTCTTGGCGCACGAATTCGGGCGTGATTTGGTCGGGATGGGTTGGGATATTCGCGCCGAAACTTTGCCCTGCGTGTTGTTTCAAGAGCTTGGCGTATTCAGGCCGTCTGAAAAGTTCGTCCAGCTTCATGCGTTCGCGTATGGCGACAAACTCCATTTCCGGCGTAATGATGCCTTGGCGGGCGTAGTGGAGCTGGGTTACATTGCGGCCTGCTTTGGCGCGGCGCGGACGGGTGATTTGGTTGAAGCGCAGATGGGCGGTTTTCGGATCGTGTGCGCGTTCGGTGCCATATTCGCTGGAAAGCTTGGGCAGGATTTCGGTATCGTCGCGTTCATCCAGCCATGCGGTGCGGACGTGTGGCAAACCCTGTTTTAAGTCGATGTGTGCCGCCGGGTCGCCGTATGAGCCGCTGGTGTCGTACACTGGAATTGGCGGATTGGCTTCCGTACCTTGTGCCGTGTAGGTATCGTCCTGACGGATTTCGCGCAAAGGCACGCGGATGTCGGCGCGGCTGCCCGGGATATAGACGCGGTTGGAATTGGGATATTGGAAGCGGATGCCGATGTCTTCGCTCAAGTCGGAAAGACGGCGCGCCTCATCGCCGGTTTTTTTAG
>NZ_JBQCWY010000202.1:0-4912 GCF_051956955.1 Neisseria sp. P0021.S005
AAACTTGGTTCGCCGCCATATCCAAGAATGGGATACCGGAGCTGCCGAACGCGGCCGCCAACTGGGTGACTGCGATATTGCGCAGTTGGTTTTCCAAGTCTACGCCGCTGTATTGCGCCGCCACACCACTGACTTCTTTAAAGAATTTTGCCGGATCGCTGATGCGGTAAGAATACATACCGAACGAACGCAGTTGCACCGCGCCAAACTCAGCATCGCGCACGGTAACTGGTTGAGACGTACCCCATTTTCGTGCGAGCTGTTGTTTGGTATTGAAAAAGTAAACATCCGATTTAAACGGAGACTCAAAAAGCTTGTCCCAGTTTTTCAAGTTGGTCAGCACTGGCAGAGTTTGCGTATTGAGCGTGTAACGCCCCGGACCGAACACGTCCGCGGTTACGCCTTCATCGACAAACATCGCCATCTGCGCCTCACGCACAGTCAGGCTTGCACCGTTTTGGATCTCCTCATCGGCAATCGGAAAACGCCACATCAGCAGGCTGTCATCGGGATTCGGCCATTGAATGACGTCGATAAACTGTTTCTTGATAAAGTTGAACATCGCAGTTCCTTATTTGAAGAAGAAAGGATAACTTATGGGCAGTCAGGTCAATTTGCCTAGTCGGTTATATCGCTTATTTTATATAAATAGAATGTCATACGATATTAACATTCAAAATGTCTTTATGCATGGGAATAGAGTGGGTGGCTGCATATACTTTTATCGCAAACTAAATAATAACTATATAGATATTAACTTTTGAAAACTTCGAAATTAAACCTCTTACCGACTCAGTTTTACACTATTTCCAGGTTTTTTATCCATACTGTCTCATAAAAAAGACAAATATTTGCGATAAATCATTAAAGAATATAATAAAAGTAAATATATTACCCCATCAGCATTGTTAATGTTCATTAAATATTATAAACTTTGCCATGCAATAACATTAAATTATCACACTGATTTTCCCAAACTAAAAGGAATTTACATGAAAAATTCTGCTCATTTCTGTCTTGCTGTGTTAGCACTGTCTGCTGCAGTAGGCGCACAGGCTGCCCGCCCTGTTGAATTTACCGTTGGCAGCGAATATTACAACGAAACCTATCGCGAATATGAACAAGATGGTAGTCGAATAATGCAACAAAAAGGCAACCTGTGGTCTATTAATGCGGGGGTTAAATACCGTTTCAACGATCGCCATGCGGCAAAATTGGAAGGCCGTTATTCCCGTGGTAAATCAGATTACACAGGAAGCTTCCAAAATGGATTTGGTGAATCCACAGGTTATGGTTCTGCCACACTCAAAAATGCACCTCGCCGCGCATACGATATCCGTGCCTTATATGAATATACACATCCAATTAACGATCGCTTTAGCCTGACTGCCGGTGCAGGCTTGGGACACCGTGTTCTGAGAGATTTGAGCCGACGTGTCGATCCTGATGATTATGACCGCAAAAACCGAACCACATATGCGCAAATCAATGCCGGTGTAAATATCGCACTTCCAGCAAACTTTGAGATTGCTCCTCGTATTGCCTACAATCGTGCCGTTAAGGGCCGCCAGTATTCTTACGAGCCAGATCGAGAAGAAACCAGAATGAAACAAGGCGGTGGACAAGGTATTGAGGTTGAAGTACCTGTATCTAAAAAATTCTCTAACGGTTCTAAAATCAGTCTGACCCCGTTCTATCGCGGCTGGAAAGTCAAAGATTCAAACTTCACCGTTACAGAAGACTATGGCTTCATTCAATTGGGCGCGATCGAACCTAAAAACCGCACCCGTGAAACAGGCATAAGATTGCAATACTCGTTCTAATTTAGCAAACTTAAGTAGTTAAAACATTTCAGACGGCCTTGTATATAACAGGCCGTCTGAATTTTTTGATGCTTTCAGAATTTCACTATAACGCCAATACCATCAGACATAAGACCTTATCAGTCAAAAAAATCTACCGATAATTTTTCTAGGTAGGAGTCAGGAACAGCACATCTTTTGCTATCCAACCGACCATCAAAATCAAGTCAAGCAAGCCGCATTCAAAATGCCGATCGAGATGGACACTGCACCAAACAACGCGCCGACGGCAACATTGTTACCGATGAGTTCTGCGGTAGCGCCTTTAATCATCATTGTCGCAGCGAAATAGACAAAAATCTGAATTACGGCTGCGGCAAGGGCCCACAGGATAAAATCGATGAAGCTGACGCTGTGTGCAATGCTTGAGGCAAGCGTCAGACAAAAACCGACCAACGCGCCGCCAAATGACAAGGCGCAGGCAAGGTTGCCGTTTTTAATCAGGCGCAATTCTTCAACGGGTGTAATCCGCAGATATACGGCAGCAAAAACAACGGTCATGGCGATACCTGCCAACATGTATTGCAGGTAGAGCAGATATTGGGACAGAGAAATACTCACGATAAGATTCCTTGGTTTGCAATAAAGTGATTATGCCATATTTTTGAAGATAAACCCTTCGAAAAATATGGCATTTTTAGAAGCGCTTCAGGCCGTCTGAAACGGTCTGATTTTTAATTCATGTTTTATTGTGATAATCGTTGACGATTTTTGTATGTTTATGTAACTATTGCGCACCGTTATTTATTAGAGCAAAGAGGAGAATATGAGCATACTCGCCGCTATCCGCCCTAAAGAGCCTTTGCGCCATTTGCGCTGGTTTGACATGCTGATTGTGACCGCTATCCTGTTCGGTCAATTTGCCTACCGTTCTACCCAACTTTATATCGCCAGCCTGATGCCGCAAGTGGAAACAGCCGCGGTTGCCGAAGAGGCGCGCGATACTGCGGTAACCGGCGTGGCTTATTCTGAAAACATGAGCCTGCAGTTGACGCTGCTTGCTATTGCTCTGATTTACCTCGTTATCCGCCGTTTCGACTTCAAACAATTGCCGATTCGTTTTAACTTAGGCGTGTTGTTTTGGACGCCTGTGATTTTTATCCTGATGGGTCTGACCGCCGATGCGGTAACTTCGTTAAGCGGCGGCTACAATTACTTCACCACTGAAATCTTCCAATACATCAAACCATTATCCATTTTTGACAAATTCGCCGCCCTTGCGCCGATGGCCATCCTCTACGGCCTTTTAAACGGCTTTTATGAGGAATTCTGTTTCCTCGGCCTCTTGACCTGCGTGGAAGACAAATACAAATGGCAGGCATTGGCCTATTCGACCTTGGTGCGCATCTCCTTCCATACTTATCAAGGCATGCTTTGGGCGACCGTTATCGGCGTTGTTTTCGGCTTGATGTACTACTTCTTCTATAAATACAAAGTCAAAAACCTGCTGCCGTTTTTCCTGATTCACGCCTTGGCAGATATCTTCGGCTCCGGCTTCATCTATTTGATTTGCGCTTAATGGCAATGGTTGACTGAATAAACAAGGCCGTCTGAAACATCATCTTCAGACGGCCTTTTATCATCTATCGGCTTACTTAATCAACGTAATTGCCACATTCGCATCTTCAGTTGCAACGGCCTCAATCACGACATCTCCGCCAAATCGCAGCACCGAGCCTGCGCCAACCGTATGTTTTTCCTTCTGATTCAAGGTTACGTCAAAGCTTCCTTTTCCAACGGCAAAAATCAACGTTTTAAAACCCGGATGATCGTGCGGCTTAATCTGCTCCCCTTTCTTCATGTCTTTCTTAACGACCATGTAATTTTCGCCGCTGAAAATCTTACCGTTTTCTGAAGAAACCTCTCCCAAAGGCGCGGCAGAAACAGCAACGGAAAACAAAGCAGACAGCAATACGGCAGAAATATTGGCAACTTTCATGACAAGCCTTTCTTGAAAATAGGGCTTTCATTCTACAAAAAACCACTATATTGTTCAATAATAATTCTCATTTCTTAATCTAAAGGCCGTCTGAAACCCAACGATATTTTTCAGACGGCCTGATTGATCTGTATAATATTTTCTTATTAATAAAATCGCTTTATATACCCATCAAATGGAAACCGTCAGAAAAGATCCGCTCGGCTCGGCATGGATGGTTATTGCCGCGCTCGGCTTTACCGTCATGAACCTCTCCATCAAAGCCGCCTCAACGCAATTCGGCTTTTCCAGCGGCGAGCTGGTCTTTTGGCGCATGCTGGTCTCCACCCTGTTCTTAGGCATCATGGCCAAAGCGCAAGGCAACACGTTTTCCACGCCGCATTGGAAAACCCATCTCAACCGCAGCGTCATCGGCACGCTTGCCATGATGTGCACGTTTTATTCCGTCATGCACCTGCCGCTGGCAACAGGCGTCACGCTCAACTACACGTCCTCCATCTGGCTGGCCATCTTTTCATTTTTCATTTTAAAAGAAAGAATTACGCTTTATACCCAAGCCATTTTGGTTATGGGCTTTATCGGCGTTATCCTCTTGCTCAACCCATCTTTTCAAGGCGGACAAGAATTTGCCGCGCTGGTCAGTTTGGCAGGTGGCGCCATGTCGGGCTGGGCGTATTTGCAGGTGCGCGAACTCTCTCTTTTGGGCGAGCCGGGCTGGCGCGTGGTGTTTTACCTCTCGCTTACCGGCCTGATTATGGGCGCAGTCTGGAGCACCATCACAGGCTGGCATCCGCTGACCATCTCTTCCCTGCCCTATCTGGCCGGCAACGGCATCTCCGCCATGATTGCACAATTGGCCATGACCCGCGCCTATAAGGTCGGCAAGAAATTTACCGTTGCCTCGCTTTCCTACCTGACCGTCGTTTTCTCCGCCCTATCCGGCGTATTGCTTTTCGGCGATAAAATCACTTGGCAGGAAGCTGTCGGCATGGTTATCATTGTTGCAGGCGGCGTGTTCAGCAGTTTTACTCCGGCCTCAATCAAAAAATTTCTGATGAAGCAATAATTTAACAAGGAGAACACCATGATTTCCATCCGCGAACAATCTTAC
>NZ_JBQCWY010000203.1:0-4911 GCF_051956955.1 Neisseria sp. P0021.S005
ATTCAGGCCGTCTGAAAATATGTTTGCCAGCCATATTGAAACAGGGCAGATTTACCGTTTGAATAGGCCGTCTGAAAAATTGGATTTGGCGGGTTTGGGAAATCAAACCGTCGCCGCCGTTGCCGGTATTGCCAAGCCGGAGCGTTTTTTCAATACGTTGCAAAGCCTGAATATCGCTTTGAAACAAACCGTTGCCTTGCCTGATCATGCAGATATTACGGCCGCGGATTTGCCGGACGCAGATGTGGTGATTATCACGGAAAAGGATGCGGTCAAATTTTCAAACGGCCACGACCTGAATCATGTGTGGGTCTTGCCTGTTTATGCGATAATTAAGCCGGACTTGGCGGCGTTTGTATCCGCGAATGTTTCAATCTAAATGCTTATAGATGTTTCACAGATGTTTTAAAGATGGTCTTCAAACTACGCGATAGGAGTAAATCATGAAGTTAAAATATTTGTTGGTCGCTTGTGCAGCTTTATTTGTATCTACTCAAAGTTTAGCTGCCAAACCAAGTGATGAATCTGCAATGAAATGGTTGGAGATTCAAGGGATAAGCAATAATTATAGCGAGAAAGTGCAACGTTCTTTGGAGATGGTGAATAAAGAGGACAATGAGCGCTTGTTAACGATGACGCCCAAAGCTCAAAAAGCGCAGATGAAGGCGGTCATCAGCCGTTATATGAAAAACATGCAAGATGATTTGAGCCGCCCTGAGTTGAAAAAACAATGGTTGGATGAAGAAAAGCGTGCCGTACAGAAAGTATTTACACAAGAAGAAGTCGATGTACTCAACAGCTTCTTCTCTTCCCCTCGGGGCAAGGGTATTTTGAAAAAAATCAATCATCTCAGACAGCATGGCGGAGATATTGACAATGTGCTGAGCCAAGCAGACGTGGATAGCATAGTAAAAGTATTTGAGCATGGGGCCGGTAAGTCTGCATTTGAAAAGATAGAACGTTTCGACAAATTGAATGATGAGATTGTTAAAAAGACAATGAGCAACAACTATATCAACGCAAGCAGGAAATATACGCCCGCTTTTGAGGCGCAAACGCGTGATATTTTGTGTAAGGGCAATAAACATTCTTCGGAATGTGCCAAATAATGTGCAGGCCGTCTGAAAATATTGATATTTATACTGTCCGAATCATCTCAGATGGCCTTGATATAACTACCGAAAGTAACCCCATGGAAAAAAAATTCTTAGACATCCTCGTTTGTCCTGTAACCAAAGGCAAACTCGAATACCATCAAGACAAACAGGAATTGTGGAGCCGTCAGGCGAAGTTGGCTTATCCGATTCGTGACGGCATCCCTTATATGTTGGAAAACGAAGCGCGCCCGTTGAGCGAAGAGGAACTGAAGGCATGACCGAATTTGTCGTATTGATTCCGGCGCGGTTGGATTCTTCACGTCTGCCGGGTAAGGCTTTGGCCGATATTCACGGTAAACCGATGGTTGTACGCGTTGCCGAGCAGGCGGCGAAAAGCAAGGCTGCGCGTGTTGTCGTTGCCACCGACCATCCTGATATTCAGACGGCCTGTCAGGCGCATAGCGTCGAAGTGGTCATGACTTCCAATCAACATGAAAGCGGTACAACGCGCCTTGCCGAAGCGGCCAATACGCTGAAACTGCCGCAGCATCTGATTGTTGTGAACGTACAAGGCGACGAGCCTTTAATCGATCCCGAACTTATCAACCGTACAGCCGAAGTTTTGGTTGAAAACAATGTGCAAATGGCGACCGCCGCCCACGAATTGCACGATTTTGACGAGTTTATAAATCCTAACGTCGTCAAAGTCATCCTCGACAAAAACCGCAACGCCATCTATTTCAGCCGCGCCCCGATTCCTTATCCGCGCGATGTGATGCGTGCCGAAAAACGCGAATTGCCTTCCGAAACAGCCGTTTTGCGCCATATCGGCATTTATGCCTATCGTGCAGGTTTCCTGCAACGCTATTCGGAAATGGAAGTTTCTCCTTTGGAAACCATCGAATCGTTGGAACAGTTGCGCGTCCTGTGGCACGGTTATCCGATTGCTGTTGAAATCACCCAAGAAGCGCCTGCTACCGGTGTGGATACGCAGGAAGATTTGGACAGAGTACGTGTTGCGTTTAAAGCTTAAGGCCGTCTGAAAGGAAAAGACATGAATGATTTCCGCCATTTGAGCCGTGAAGAACAAAAATTGCTTGCCGACGTGGCGAAGCTGGTAAGAGAAGATGAGCAAGAATTCAACTATGACATGCTGAAAATAGAAGCGCCGGAGCAGGCCAGTGGCGAGTTTTGGTTCCGCATGGCAGAAATGCTCAGCACTTTGCCGCCCAACCAGTCGTTGGACTTGCGTATGAACGGTGGACGCTTGACCGTTGCCGTATCGATTTTGTCGGTATTGCTGCAAGACAATCCGGATGTTCCTCAGCTTTGGGCACAAAAAATCATTGCGCTCAACTATTTGGCTCATGGCCATCAAACCCGTGCAATCGGTCTGGCGCAGCAACCTGACAAAGCGGCCGAAGCCAATGAGGAAGAATATTTGGCAAAAGCCTTATCGCAAAACTTGCTTTCCACTTTGAAAGACGCGATAGAGCGATTCCCTGAAGACGCATGGTTTATCGGAATGCGCGACGATGCATGGAAGCATTTCGGCCCGAAAGAAGCCGTCTGAAGTTTTGAACGATAAACATAAGCCGTGTAAAATTATCTGAACATTAAATCCGTCAACCAAAAGGACTCATCATGAAAGTATTATTGTTGGGCGCACCGGGCGCCGGCAAAGGCACACAGGCTCAATTCATCACTGCTGCATTCGGCATTCCTCAAATCTCTACCGGCGACATGCTCCGCGCTGCCATCAAAGCAGGCACTCCGCTGGGTTTGGAAGCAAAAAAAATCATTGATGAAGGCGGTTTGGTACGCGACGACATCATTATCGGCATGGTTAAAGAGCGTATTGCCCAAGACGACTGCAAAAACGGTTTCCTGTTTGACGGTTTCCCACGTACATTGGCACAAGCCGAAGCCATGGTTGAAGCTGGTGTGGATTTGGATGCCGTGGTTGAAATCGATGTACCTGACAGCGTGATTGTCGACCGCATGAGCGGCCGCCGCGTGCATTTGGCCTCCGGCCGTACTTACCACGTTACCTACAATCCGCCTAAAGTCGAAGGCAAAGACGACGTAACCGGCGAAGATTTGATTCAACGCGACGACGACAAAGAAGAAACCGTGAAAAAACGCCTTGCCGTTTACCACGAGCAAACCGAAGTTTTGGTTGATTTTTACAGCAAACTGGAAGGCGAACACGCGCCGAAATACATCAAAGTTGACGGCACCCAAGCAGTAGAAGCCGTGAAAGCCGAAGTATTGAAAGGTTTGGGCAAATAAGTTTTGCCAAAGTAAAATCATGAGGCCGTCTGAAAAAATATTTTCAGACGGCCTTTTGTGTACAAAAGCTGTTAAAATCGAAGCTATAACCGTTTATCCGCAGGTATCTTATGAATCCCTTGATCTCCGACTTCCAAACTCAGCAACAACGTACTCCCGTCATCGTCGCCCTCGATTTTGCCAACGAAAAAGATACGCTCGGATTTGTCCGCAATCTTGACCCGACACTGTGTCAAATCAAAATCGGTAAAGAGCTGTTCACCGCAACCGGCCGCAATTTGGCAGAAAGCTTAATCAATCAAGGTTTCAAACTTTTCCTCGATTTGAAATACCACGATATTCCCCACACAGTTGCTCAGGCCTGTAAAGTTGCCGCCGATATGGGCGTGTGGATGGTCGATATGCACGCATCGGGCGGTCGCCGCATGATGGAAGCAGCAGCAGAAGCCGTTGCCGGATATCAAACCAAGCCGCTTTTGATCGGCGTAACCGTGTTGACCAGCATGGAACAAAGCGACTTGGCAGAAATCGGTTTGAACATCGCCCCTGAAGAACAAGTCATCCGCTTGGCGAAACTGGCGCAAAGTTCGGGCTTGGACGGCGTAGTATGTTCCGCTCAAGAAGCCGTACCATTGCGCCGCGAATTGGGACAGGATTTTGTCTTGGTCACACCGGGCATCCGCTTAGATGTTGCAGGCAATAATGATGACCAGCGCCGTATTATGACGCCGGCCGAAGCCTTGGCTGCCGGTTCAACCTATTTGGTAATGGGCCGTCCGGTAACTAAAGCTGCCGATCCGGTAGCTGTATTGCGCGAAGTGAACCGCGTGGCAAACGCTTAAGGCCGTCTGAAGTATGAAGGCGATTGTGATTGGCGCGACAGGCGCAACAGGAAAATCCTTGTTGCCTTTACTTGCAACCAGTTCAGAGGTTGAGTCCATCGACTGTTTTGGTCGCAGACATCCTGATTTTACTCACCAAAAGCTAAATAGCCATCAGATTGATTTTTCTAAGCCTGATGATTGGCGTGAAAAAGTGCAGGGCGATGTATTGTTTGCCTGCTTGGGAACTACCTTGAAAGCGGCTGGCAGTAAAGAAGCGCAATGGGCAATTGATTATGAGGCAAATCTTGAATTTGCCAAAGCCGCACGAGAAAACGGCGTCAATACTTTGGTTTTGATTTCCGCTTCCGGTGCAAATTCTGCTTCGAGCCTGTTTTATCAACGGATGAAGGGCGAATTGGAGCAAGCAATTATCGCTTTGAATTTTCCGCACCTTATTATTTTCCGCCCGCCATTGCTGATTCGTCCGAACAGCGACCGCTTGGGCGAAAAAATAGCAGAACGGATTTCTCGCGTACTCAACCGCATCGGCATGCTGAAAAACCAACGTCCGCTTGCTGTCGAAAAATTGGCGCAAGCCATGCTGAAAGCAGCGTTGTTGTCATCTCATGAACAGGCGTCGTACTCGAAAAACCATATGCAGGTATATGAGCCTCAAGATATTTTTAGGCTGTTAGATC
>NZ_JBQCWY010000204.1:0-4902 GCF_051956955.1 Neisseria sp. P0021.S005
AAACTTGGTTCGCCGCCATATCCAAGAATGGGATACCGGAGCTGCCGAACGCGGCCGCCAACTGGGTGACTGCGATATTGCGCAGTTGGTTTTCCAAGTCTACGCCGCTGTATTGCGCCGCCACACCGCTGACTTCTTTAAAGAATTTTGCCGGATCGCTGATGCGGTAAGAATACATACCGAACGAACGCAGTTGCACCGCGCCAAACTCGGCATCGCGTACGGTAATCGGTTGAGATGTACCCCATTTTCGTGCGAGCTGTTGTTTGGTATTGAAAAAGTAAACATCCGATTTAAAAGGGGATTCAAAAAGCTTGTCCCAGTTTTTCAAGTTGGTCAGCACCGGCAGCGTTTGCGTATTGAGCGTGTAACGCCCCGGACCAAACACGTCGGCGGTTACGCCTTCATCGACAAACATCGCCATCTGCGCCTCACGCACAGTCAGGCTCGCACCGTTTTGGATCTCCTCATCGGCAATCGGAAAACGCCACATCAGCAGGCTGTCGTCGGGATTCGGCCATTGAATGACGTCGATAAACTGTTTCTTGATAAAGTTGAACATCGCAGTTCCTTATTTGAAGAAGAAGGGATAACTTATGGGCAGCCAGGTCAATTTGCCTGGTCGGTTATATCGCTTATTTTATACAAATAGAATGTCATATGATATAAACATTCAAAATGTCTTAATGCATGGGAATAGAGTGGGTTGCTCTATCTATTTTTAGTGTTCAACCCACTAGCCGACCCAGAAACATTAACATATCATTAAAATTCATGCAGACTCTGTTTTACACTATTTTTCTGCTTTTACCTGCGCTATATCATAAAAAAGACAAATACAGGTAGAAAATCATTAAACACCATACCAAGCGTTCACTACACCTGTTAATATTTACCAAATCCTAGAAATTCATCATGCTGTATTGTCAAATTATCACATTGGCTTTCATAAAGTAAAAGGAATTTATATGAAAAATTCTGCTCATTTCTGTTTTGCAGTGTTAGCACTCTCTGCTGCCGTAAGTACACAGGCTGCCCGCCCTGTTGAATTTACCGTTGGCAGCGAATATTACAACGAGACCTATCGCGAATACGAACAAGATGGTAGTCGCTTAATGCAGCAAAAAGGCAACTTATGGTCTATTAATGCCGGCGTAAAATACCGTTTCAACGATCGCCATGCGGCAAAATTAGAAGGCCGTTATTCGCGCGGTAAAACAGATTACACAGGAAGTGTACAATATATAACTGAGGATTATATCGACGATTCAGCAAGTTATGGCTCAGCCACACTCAAAAATGCACCACGCCGCGCATACGATATCCGTGCCTTATACGAATATACACTCCCGATTAACGATCGCTTTAGCATTGCTGCCGGGGCCGGCTTGGGACACCGCGTTCTGAGAGACTTAAGTAGCCGCATTGATCCAAATGATTATGACCGCAAAAACCGAACCACATATGCGCAAATCAATACCGGAGTAAATATCGCCCTTCCTGCAAACTTTGAGATATCTCCCCGCATTGCCTACAATCGTGCCGTGAAAGGCCGCCAATATTCTTACGAACCCGACCAGGTAGAAACCCGAATGAAACAAGGCGGCGGACAAGGTATCGAGGTTGAAGTGCCTATATCTAAAAAATTCGCTAACGGCTCCAAAATCAGCCTCGCTCCATTCTATCGCGGCTGGAAAGTTAAAGAATCGAACCTTACCGTTACGGAAGAGTATGACTCATATGAATTGGGATCTATAGAACCTAAAAACCACACCCACGAAGCGGGCGTAAGATTGCAATACTCTTTCTAATTTGATGAACTTAAGTAGTTAAAATGTTTCAGACGGCCTTGTATATAACAGGCCGTCTAAATTTTTTGATGCTTTCAGAATTTCACTATAACGCCAATACCATCAGACATAAGACCTTATAAGTCAAAAAAATCTACCGATAATTTTTCTAGGTAGGAGTCAGGATCAGCACATCTTTTGCTATCCAACCAACCATCAAAATCAAGTCAAGCAAGCAGCGTTCAAAATGCCGATCGAGATGGACACTGCGCCAAACAGCGCACCTACGGCGACATTGTTGCCGATAAGTTCTGCGGTAGCGCCTTTAATCATCATTGTGGCAGCGAAATAGACAAAAATCTGAATCACTGCTGCGGCAAGTCCCCACAGGATAAAATCGATGAAGCTGACGCTGTGGGCAATGCTTGAGGCAAGCGTCAGACAGAAACCGACCAACGCGCCGCCAAACGATAAGGCGCAGGCAAGGTTGCCGTTTTTAATCAGGCGCAATTCTTCGGCAGGTGTAATCCGCAGATATACGGCACCGAAAACTACAGTCATGGCAACACCTGCCAACATATATTGCAGGTAGAGCAGATATTGGGACAGAGAAATACTCACGATTAAGATTCCTTGGTTTGCAATAGAGTGATTATGCCATATTTTTGAAGATAAACCCTTCGGAAAATACGGCATTTTAGAAGCGCTTCAGGCCGTCTGAAACGGTCTGATTTTTAATTCATGTTTTATTACGATAATTGTTGACGATTTTTGTATGTTTATGTAACTATTGCGCATTCCCATTTAATTAGAGTAAAGAGGAGAATTATGAGCATACTCGCCGCTATCCGCCCTAAAGAGCCTTTGCGCCATCTGCGCTGGTTTGACATGCTGATTGTTACCGCTATCCTGTTCGGTCAATTTGCCTACCGTTCTACCCAACTTTATATTGCCAGCCTGATGCCGCAAGTGGAAACGGCCGCTGTTAGCGAAGAAGTGCGCGATACTGCGGTAACCGGCGTGGCTTATTCTGAAAACATGAGCCTGCAGTTGACGCTACTTGCTATTGCTTTGATTTACCTCATTATCCGCCGTTTCGACTTCAAACAGTTGCCGATTCGCTTTAATTTAGGCGTATTGTTTTGGACGCCTGTGATTTTTATCCTGATGGGTCTGACCGCCGATGCGGTAACTTCGTTAAGCGGCGGCTATAATTACTTCACCACTGAAATCTTCCAATACATCAAACCATTATCCATTTTCGACAAATTCGCCGCCCTTGCGCCGATGGCCATCCTCTACGGCCTTTTAAACGGCTTTTACGAAGAATTCTGTTTCCTCGGCCTTTTAACCTGCGTGGAAGACAAATACAAATGGCAGGCATTGGCCTATTCAACCTTGGTACGTGTCTCCTTCCATACTTACCAAGGCATGCTTTGGGCGACCGTTATCGGCGTTGTTTTCGGCTTGATGTACTACTTCTTCTACAAATACAAAGTCAAAAACCTGTTGCCGTTTTTCCTGATTCACGCCTTGGCAGATATCTTCGGCTCCGGCTTCATCTATTTGATTTGCGCTTAATGGCAATAGTTGAATGAATAAACAAGGCCGTCTGAAACATCATTTTTCAGACGGCCTTTTATCATCTATCGGTTTACTTAATCAAAGTAATTGCCACATCCGCATCTTCGGTTGCAATTGCCTCAATCACTGCATCGCTGCCAAACCTCAACACCGAGCCTGCGCCGACAGTATGTTTTTCAGTCTGATTCAACGTCACGTCAAAGCTTCCTTTTCCAACGGCAAAAATCAGCGTTTTAAAACCCGGATGATCGTGCGGCTTAATCTGCTCCCCTTTCTTCATGTCTTTCTTAACGACCATGTAATTTTCGCCGCTGAAAATCTTACCGTTTTCGGAAGAAACCTCCCCCAAAGGCGCGGCAGAAACGGCAACGGAAAACAAAGCAGACAGCAATACAGCGGAAATATTGGAAACTTTCATGACAAGCCTTTCTTAAAACAGGGCTTCCATTCTATAAAAATCCACTTTATTCTTCAATAATAATTCTCATTTTCTAATAAAAAGACCGTCTGAAACCCAACGATATTGTTCAGACGGCCTGATTGACCTGTATAATATTTTCTTATTAATAAAACCGCTTTACACACCCATCAAATGGAAACCGTCAGAAAAGATCCGCTCGGCTCAGCATGGATGGTTATTGCCGCGCTCGGCTTTACCGTCATGAACCTCTCCGTCAAAGCCGCCTCAACGCAATTCGGCTTTTCCAGCGGCGAGCTGGTCTTTTGGCGCATGCTGGTCTCCACCCTGTTCTTAGGCATCATGGCCAAAGCGCAAGGCAACACATTTTCCACGCCGCATTGGAAAACCCATCTTAACCGCAGCGTCATCGGCACGCTTGCTATGATGTGCACGATTTATTCCGTCATGCATCTGCCGCTGGCAACAGGCGTCACACTCAACTACACGTCCTCCATCTGGCTTGCCATCTTTTCATTTTTCATTTTAAAAGAAAGAATTACGCTTTATACCCAAGCCATTTTGGTTATGGGCTTTATCGGCGTTATCCTGTTGCTCAACCCATCTTTTCAAGGCGGACAGGAATTTGCCGCGCTGGTCAGCTTAGCAGGCGGCGCCATGTCGGGCTGGGCGTATTTGAAGGTGCGCGAACTCTCGCTTTTGGGCGAGCCGGGCTGGCGCGTGGTGTTTTATCTGTCGCTTACCGGCCTGATTATGTCTGCCATTTGGAGTTGCTTTACCGGCTGGCATCCGCTGACCGTGTCTTCCCTGCCCTATCTGGCCGGCATCGGCATCTCCGCCATGATTGCCCAACTTGCCATGACCCGCGCCTATAAGGTCGGCAAGAAATTTACCGTTGCCTCGCTTTCCTACCTGGCTGTCGTTTTCTCCGCCCTGTCCGGCGTACTGCTTTTCGGCGATAAAATCACTTGGCAGGAAGCCGCCGGCATGGTTATCATTGTTGCAGGCGGCGTGTTCAGCAGTTTTACTCCGGCCTCAATCAAAAAATTTCTGATGAAGCAATAATTTAACAAGGAGAACACCATGATTTCCATCCGCGAACAATCTTAC
>NZ_JBQCWY010000205.1:0-4891 GCF_051956955.1 Neisseria sp. P0021.S005
GCGCCCAAAGCGGTTTCTTGTGCCATTGCGGTTGTATTCCTCTAATATAAATCCGTATTTTCGTCATACGGCAATAAGGTGCTATTGTAGTATAAAGACTGTGATTTGGCTAAATTTTTCTGAGAATGTTCGATTGTAAATGTTTATTTTGCAAACGAGCTGGCACACTTATCTCAATAGGCGTTATGAAAGGTCGTCTGAAAATGTTCGGCACAATCTGCCATATTTGTTTTCAGACGACCTCAAGTGCACAGATGAAGCGCTTCATATTTTGCTAGCTTAAGAAGAGGGTTTGAAATGCCTATGCGATAATCTTTACTGGACTTCTTTTTGCAAAAGCAGGCCGATTTTGCTGTTTTCGGACTGTTCAATATTAGGCAGGATGTCGTCAGCAGTAAACGCTTTGCCATCATTGCCAACACTACGCAAATAATAATGAGCATCGCCACTGCGTTCGTAATAAAACAGTCGGAGCGGTTCGGAACTCAGAGGCGTAGTACTCGTATCATACATAAATATCGGCTTGTTTGGCTGAGATTCTTGGAGCTGCTCTAATGATTCAGGATAGACACCGTGTTGCAGACGGTAGAATTCGACTTCGGAAACCAAACTAGACAAAGTATTTACCGTCAGTTGCTGCCTCAGTTCGTCGTACATGCCTCCTCGCTGAACAAAGCCGAAATAAAACAATGCGCCGTAAAGCGCGACGGTGCATAACATTCCTAAGGAGGCAATCAAGGCAACGATTTTTGCACCGCGTTTGCGCCATCCCAATATACTTAAAACCAAAGCCGCTATGCCGAAGATCAAACCGATGAGCGGAATAAAGGAAACGCCTGCAAGGACATAAGCGGCTGTGTGGATTTTGGCAGGTGGTGCGACGAATGTGTGGTTTTCAGTATTTTCCATTGTAAGGTCCGGATGTATAGTTTAAGGCCGTCTGAAAAGTACCATATCATAATATCATATAAATAGGCGTTTTCAGGCGACCTTTTTAGATTTTACCCGCGAGTTTTGGCAATATCTGGCGTATCAACCACTACGTCGGTATTTTGCGCGCGATGGCGTAAGGCGTGGTCAATCAATACCAAGGCCAGCATGGCTTCTGCAATCGGAGCGACGCGTAATCCGACGCAGGGGTCGTGGCGACCGTGTGTGGCAAGCTCGACAGGGTTGCCTTCTATATCAATACTGCGGCGCGGTGTGGCGATGGAACTGGTCGGTTTGATGGCAATATTCACATGAATGTCTTGTCCGGTGCTGATGCCGCCCAAGATGCCGCCTGAGTGGTTGGACAGGAAGCCTTGCGGGGTGAGTTCGTCGCCGTGTTCGCTGCCGCGCTGGACGACGCTGCCGAAGCCCGCGCCGATTTCCACGCCTTTGACGGCGTTGATGCCCATCATGGCGTAGGCGATTTCGGCATCGAGGCGGTCGAAAACGGGTTCACCCAAGCCGACGGGGACGTTGGACGCTTCGATATGCAGTTTCGCGCCGACGGAATCCAACGATTTGCGCACGCTGTCCATATAGTTTTCCAGCTCGGCGATTTGGCTTTGGTTGGCAGCGAAGAAGGGATTTTGGGAAATGTACTCGTAGCCTTCAAACTGAATTTCTTTTTCGCCGACTTGGGTGACGTAGGCGGTGATTTCCGTGCCGAATTTTTCTTTCAGCCATTTTTTCGCAATTGCTCCGGCTGCAACGCGGGCAGCGGTTTCGCGGGCGGAACTTCTACCGCCGCCGCGATAGTCGCGTGTACCGTATTTGTGCCAGTAGGTGTAATCGGCATGTCCGGGGCGGAAACTGGTGGCGATATTGCCATAGTCTTTGCTGCGTTGGTCGGTATTGCGGATTAGGAGAGCGATAGGTGTACCGGTAGTTTTGCCTTCGAATACGCCGGAGAGGATTTCGACTTGGTCGGCTTCGCGACGTTGGGTAACGTGGCGGCTGGTGCCGGGTTTGCGACGGTCAAGGTCATATTGGATATCCGCTTCGCTCAATTCTAATCCTGGCGGGCAGCCGTCGATGATGCAGCCCAAGCCTGCGCCGTGGCTTTCGCCGAAAGTGGTAACGGTAAAGATTTGTCCGAAGGTATTGCCTGCCATAGGGATACTCTTTTGAAATTGGGTTTGGAAATTTTTTACTTGTTTGGATAATTCTCAGGCCGTCTGAACAGATGTGAGAACGAAATCAAAGATTCTCGTTTCACCGTTCAGACGGCCTTTTGAGATGACTACTTAGTTCAATTTACCGTGGCACTGTTTGTATTTCAGGCCGCTGCCGCAAGGGCAAGGATCGTTGCGGTGAACAATCAGGCCGTTTTGTGCAAGCGCTTCAGGGCTGAAGTCTGTGCCGTCAGGGTCGAACGCTTCTGTAACCAAATCGGTTTGCGATTGACCGAGCAATTCTTCCATATCAGGCGCATCGGAGTGGACGGTTTGAACATCGCTGACGCTTTGTGCGGCGGTGTGGTCGTATTCGCTATTGCGCTCGATTTGAACGGCAGTCAGCAAAGCGGCAATGTTTTGTTTGATACCGCGCCACAGATTTTCAAACATGGCGAAAGCTTCGCGTTTGTATTCCTGTTTCGGATTTTTCTGAGCATAGCTGCGCAGATGGATACCTTGGCGCAAGTAGTCCATAGCGGCGAGGTGTTCGCGCCATTGGTTGTCGATAACTTGCAGCATAACATTGCGTTCGAAGTCTGACATAGCCTGTTTGCCGACCAATTCAACTTTTTCGGCATACTCGTCTTCGATGCGCTTGATGAGGCGTTCTTTAATGTCTTGGTTGTCCAAAGTGCTGTCTTCTTTCAGCCAGCCTTTAATATCGACATGCAGGCGGAAATCGGCGGCAAGTTGGTGCTCCAGTGCTGGAATGTCCCATTGCTCTTCCATGCTGTCAGGCGGGATGTGGTAATCAACCAAGTCGCTGATAACGTCGGCGCGGATTTCGCGGGTCAAATCACTGACATCTTTGCTGGTCAGGATTTCGTTGCGTTGATGGTAGATCACTTTACGTTGGTCGTTGGCAACGTCATCATATTCTAAAACCTGTTTACGCATATCAAAGTTGCGGCCTTCGACTTTACGTTGTGCGCCTTCGATTTGACGGGTCAGCAGGCCGTGTTCGATGGCAACGCCGCGTTCAGGTGCCAGGCGGTTGAGGATGGCGGCGGCACGGTCGAGTGCAAACAGGCGCAACAATGGATCTTCAAACGATAGATAGAAACGGCTGGAGCCGGGGTCGCCCTGACGGCCGGCACGACCACGCAACTGGTTGTCGATACGGCGGCTTTCATGGCGTTCTGTACCGATAATATGCAAACCGCCTGCGGCCACAACTTGGTCGTGTTCAGCTTGCCAACCGCTTTCAAGGGCAGAAATTTGCGCTTGTTTTTGCTGTTCGCTCAGGGTTTCATCGGCATGGATGGCTTCGATTTGATGTTTGAGGTTGCCGCCCAAAACAATATCGGTACCGCGGCCTGCCATGTTGGTGGCAACGGTAATTGCGCCGACTTTACCGGCTTGAGCTACAATCAATGCCTCGCGCTCGTGTTCTTTGGCGTTCAGAACGTTATGCGGCAGACCGGCTTTGTGTAACAAGTCAGAAACCAGTTCGGAGTTTTCGATGCTGGTGGTGCCGACCAAAACCGGTTGACCGTTTTTGTGGCATTCGGCAATGTCTTTGACAACGGCTTCAAATTTTTCTTCAGCTGAGCGGAAGATTTGGTCGTTGAAGTCTTTACGTTGTACAGGACGGTTGGTCGGGATGATGACGGTTTCGAGGTTGTAAATGCTTTGGAACTCGAAGGCTTCGGTGTCGGCCGTACCGGTCATACCGGATAGTTTGCTGTACAGGCGGAAGTAGTTTTGGAAGGTAATAGATGCAAGCGTTTGGTTTTCGCGTTTGATTTCTACGCCTTCTTTGGCTTCAACAGCTTGGTGCAAGCCTTCGGACCAACGGCGGCCGGCCATCAGACGGCCTGTGAATTCGTCCACAATCACGATTTCACCGTCTTGAATGACGTAGTGTTGGTCTTTGTGGAACAGGGTGTGCGCACGTAATGCCGCCATGAGGTGGTGCATCAGGGAAATATTGGCGGCAGAGTAGAGCGAGTCGTTTTCCTGTAATAAGCCCATTTGTGTCAGGATTTGCTCGGCGTGTTCGTGACCAGCTTCGCTCAGAATAACTTGGTGTGCTTTTTCATCTACCCAGTAATCGCCTTCGCCTTCTTCGGTTTCTTGGCGGATAAGGTGGGCCGGAACGGCATCCATTACGCGGTAGAGCTGGATGTTGTCATCTGCCTGGCCGGAAATAATCAGCGGCGTACGCGCTTCGTCGATCAGAATGGAGTCCACTTCGTCGACAACGGCAAAGTTCAATTCGCGCTGAACTTTGTCGTATTGGTCGGTAACCATATTGTCGCGCAGGTAGTCGAAGCCGAATTCGTTGTTGGTGCCGTAAGTAATGTCGGCACCGTAAGCGGTTTGGCGTTCGAAAGGTTGCAAATCGGCGACGATCACGCCGACACTCAAGCCTAAGAAGTTGTACAAAGGCTCCATAATGCTCGCGTCACGGGAGGCGAGGTAGTCGTTGACGGTAACGACGTGGACGCCTTTTCCTGACAATGCATTCAGGTAAACGGCAAGGGTGGCCACCAGAGTTTTACCTTCACCGGTACGCATTTCGGCGATTTTGCCGTTGTGCAGAACCATACCGCCGATAAGCTGTACATCAAAGTGGCGCATGCCCAATACACGGCTTGATGCTTCGCGGCAGACGGCAAAGGCTTCGACCAAGATGTCGTCCAGGCTTTGTCCGTCGGCGAGACGTTGTTTGAATTCGGCTGTTTTAGCTTGCAGTTCTGCATCGCTCAATGCCTGCATTTGTT
>NZ_JBQCWY010000206.1:0-4865 GCF_051956955.1 Neisseria sp. P0021.S005
GTATTGATAAAATAATAAATTCATTCTATGGATATTTAGTTGAATATGTTCAATCAGATTATAACTATTCTAGAGACTGTATAGATTTAATATTAGAAGACTATAATTTGGGTGAGGAATATTCTGGCTCTGTAAAAAATATATGTGATATTTTATCAATAAAAATTTACCAGGAAGACTTTATTGATATATGGTTTGATAATCTTCAAATTATGAAAAAGGGTAATGTTAAGCTAGTAATTGGAGGTCGAATACTTCAATTTCGATAAAAGTTGCAATAATATCAAAAGTATTTGAATTCAAACATATCCAAGGTCGTCTGAAAACCTTTCAAGGTTTTCAGACGATGTTATATTCAACATGACTAGATTTTAAGAATTTGATTTAATGGCAACCACCATTTCAATGGGTGTAATTAAAAAATAATTATGGTATCGAAAATAAAAAAATGAATAGAATTGGTAACATAAGATGGATTTTTTACTTGCTTGTTTTTTAATAGCTGTCGCGATTTTTCTTTTCAGACTTATGCGACGGAGTACAGATTAAAAAATCTGCTCCTGACCATATTTCTGATTCTGAAATAGCATTCCTACTGGATGACAGGCGCGACGCTGATGGGCATCGTAGTCGTCAAACTCTTCCTGATCGAGCTTTCCAACAGCGGCGGTATTGAGCGCATTGCCTCCTTCATCATTGTTGGCCTGCTGCTGCTTCTGGTCGGCTGGTTTGCCCCCGTTCCGCCCAAAGCAGAAAATGATGGCGAACACAAAGCCTAATCATTAACTTCAAATAAAAAGGCCGTCTGAAAAAGCAGCGTTATCTGTTTTCAGACGGCCTTTATTTTTTAGAAGGTGCAATCTGCTTTGTTCTAGAATGTCTAATCGTATTGAGTTATGATGCCTTTTAATATTATATAAATGGATAAGCCGTAGGCCGTCTGAAAAAAGAAAACGGGTCTGCATACCACGCATGATGCGCCCGACAGATTGACTATGGATGGCAATATAAAGATAAAAACCGCTACCGGAGGAAATAGAAAATGCCTAACCGCAATGAGCTTCCCTTAATTTATTCTTGTTCCGGATGTTCCGATGTGGCGCAGCTGGCCAACAACACAGCCGTGGCGCTCGACCATGCCGGAGAATTTGAAATGTCGTGCATTTCCGGCGTAGGCGGCAAAGTCGCGCCGTTGGTACGCAAAGCGCAGTCCGGACGGCCGATGTTGGTTATTGACGGCTGTCATCTGCATTGCGCCAAATCGTGTTTGGAAAATGTGGGCGTTGAAATCCCGGAAGGGCATCATGTAAAACTATACGAACTGGGCTACAAAAAACGCTTTGGCAAAAGCTATGACGAAGCTACGGTAGAAGAAGTTTATCAATATGTTTTGACGAAGAAGGGCGATGTATTGAGCAGTTAATAACTTTTAATAACAAAAAATTTAATCAAGAGGAAACAATCCATGGAACAATTATTCATTCCCGGCAGTATTATTGCCGATTATTTTTATCTCGGCCTTTTCCTGCTGGTTGTCGCGTCTTTGATTGCGGGCTATGTCGATGCTATTGCGGGCGGAGCAGGGCTGATTTTGATTCCCGCATTTTTGATGGTAGGTTTACCGCCTCAGGTCGCGTTGGCACAGGAAAAATTGGTGAGTACCATCGGTACGGTGGCTGCGATTAAAAATTTTATGAAGAGCAGTTCGATTGTATGGCATATTGTGCCGGTTGGCATTGTTGCGGCTTTAATTGGGGCATTTGTCGGTGCAAAAGTCATTTTGATTCTTCCGGTGGAAACCATCAATTACATTATTCTTGCGTTTTTGCCCATAGGCTTGCTGGCAACTTTGTTTAAAGGTGTTTTGCTGAAAAAAGAAGACGAGCGTGGCGAGATAAAAAAATCCGTTATCGCCGTATTTTTAACTTGTCTGATTGTTGGTTTTTATGACGGTTTTTTTGGCCCGGGTACAGGTAGTATTTTCATCATTGCTTTGTTTGTCATTAACAAATTGTCGTTGTTGCAGGCTTCGGCTACTTCCAAGATTTTCAATTTTGCTTCTAACATCGGGGCATTTGTTGCCTTCTTGATAGCAGGGAAAATGGCGTTCCTAATCGGAATCCCGATGATTTTGGCAAATTTGTTGGGCAACCATTTTGGCAGCCTCCATGCTATCAATTCAAACGGGGAAGTTATTCGTAAGGTTTTGGTCGTAACGGTTTTGCTGATTATCGTTTCAATGGCATATAAGGCTTTTTCGGCTTAATAGGTAGATGTTAAAAGGCCGTCTGAAAAATTTTCAGACGGCCTACTCTTTATTAGTTATCTAAAAACTCATCTTCATGCCGCAAGTTGCGGATAAAGGTTTCAAAATCGGGGGCAAGTTCGACTATTTCAAAATCCCATTCTTGTTCGACAAGCACCACTTTCGGCTCGCCGTCTTTTCCACACTCTCGATAGTCCAAGGCAAACAGGGCATGACCTCCTGACGGGTCGGTGGCCAAATACACGCCGATAGGCGGATACTCCCATTCTTCCAGCCAAAGTTTTTGCCCCATCGCGCCGCACAGACTTCCTTCTTTTTCAAAACCGATTCCCGACATCTCGCAAATTTGCACATGATCTTTCGCCCACGAATTTTTCTGCGTGGTCGGAAAGCAGTTTTTAACAAATATCCCGCCGTTTTGTACTGCCATCAATTCAATAAAACTTTGCGGCAATTTATAGCCTAGCTCACTTTCTACGGCAGCCAAAATTTCAGGGGTAAACGGGGCTTCTTTGTAGTTTTCATCTGCCCAACTATTAGTTTTCCATACGGAGGACAAATCAAAATCTTTAAAAACTTGGGACATAATGTTCTTCCTTATTGATTTCAGTTATAAACAGGGGTTAGGTATCTATACCCGACTTTTATCGTCCGTCATTCCCGCCTGCGCGAGAATGACGGCGGAGGTTTCGGCAAAAATTGCTCCTCCCTTTTTCAGACGACTATTTGCCTTGTTCTTACTACAGTTTTTCTGCCGTAGGTCGGATTCTCAAATCCGACATTTTCCAACAGCGTTTTTTCGGAAACGATAGACGCACCAAATGTTTTTTGTCGGATACAAGTATCCGACCTACATCTCTATTTGCCTCGTCAATGTGCATTGTAGCGTGGGCTTTGCCCAAGATAATGTCAGCTAAAAAGGTCGTCTGAAATTTTGAGTTTGATTCGTAGGCAAAGCCCACGCTACGGGTTTCAGACGACCTCTGTCATCTCCCTTCTACATCTCTTCCAGTTTCGCAAACTTGGTATCCAGCTCTTTCACGCCCTGTTTGCCGAAGTTGATGGTCAGTCGGGCGGATTCGCCTTTGTCCACGGCATCGATGATGACGCCGGTGCCGAATTTGGCGTGGCGGACGTTTTGGCCGATGCGGAAGCCTGCGTAGGTTTGCGGCTGTTTGAAGTCTTCGATGATTTTGTCCCGTTGTACGGCGGTTGGGCGTGTATTGCCGTAGCTGTCGTAGGCGGGTTTTTTGACGGACAGATAGTGCAATACTTCGGGCGGGATTTCTTCGACGAAGCGGGAGACGATGCCGAATTGGGTTTGTCCGTGAAGCATTCGTTGTTGCGCCATGGTGATGTAGAGGCGTTTGCGGGCGCGGGTGATGGCGACGTACATGAGGCGGCGTTCTTCTTCGAGGCCGCCGCGTTCGGCAAGGCTCATTTCACTGGGGAAGCGGCCTTCTTCCATGCCGGTGAGGAAGACGGCGTTAAATTCCAAACCTTTGGAGGCGTGGACGGTCATCAGTTGTACGGCTTTTTCGCCTGCGCCTGCTTGGTTTTCGCCGGATTCGAGGGCGGCGTTGCTCAAGAAAGCGAGGATGGGGAAGGCGGGGTCGTCTGAAATGTTTTCGGGCAGGGTTTCAAAGTTGCTGTCTTCGGGTTTGAATTCGATGGCGGCGTTGACGAGTTCATCGAGGTTGTCGAGGCGGTCTTGGTTGTCGCCTTTTGGGGTTCGGTAGTGTTCGGTCAGTCCGCTGTCTTTGAGGATGCCGACGATGATTTCGGACAGGGGCATTTGTCCGACTTGGTTGCGAAGGGCTTCAATCAGGCGGACGAAGGCGGCGATTTTGGTGGCTTTTGAGCCGGCATTGCAGGCTGCCTGCCAGAGGGTGATGCCTTGTTCGTTTGAGGCCGTCTGAAGGTTTTCGATGGTGCGTGCGCCGATGCCGCGCGGTGGGAAGTTAATCACGCGCAAGAGGGCGTTGTCGTCGTCGGGATTGACGGCGAGACGCAGGTAGGCGAGGGCGTGTTTGATTTCTTGGCGTTCGTAAAAGCGCAAGCCGCCGTAGATTTTGTAGGGGATGCCGCTGCGGAACAGGCTTTGTTCGATGACGCGGGATTGGGCGTTGCTGCGGTAGAGGACGGCGATTTCGTCCAAATCCCAGCCTTCGCGTTCGAGGGCTTTGGTTTCATCCACGATGAATTGGGCTTCTTCGAGGTCGGTAAAGGCGGAGTAGTAGCGGATTTTGTCGCCTGCTTCGGCGTCGGTGCGCAGGTTTTTGCCGAGGCGTTCGTCGTTGTTTTCGATGACGGAGTTGGCGGCGGCGAGGATGTTGCCGACGGAGCGGTAGTTTTGTTCGAGTTTGACGGGCGCGTCGATGTGGAATTCTCCCATCAGCGCGGTCATGTTGCCGACGTTTGCGCCACGGAATCGGTAAATGCTTTGGTCGTCGTCGCCGACGGCAAAGACGGCGGCGTGGTTGCCGGCAATCAGTTTCAGCCACGCGTATTGCAGCTTGTTGGTGTCTTGAAACTCGTCGACCAGAATGTGGTTGAATCGGTTTTGGTAGTGCTGGCGCAGGATTTCGTTGTTTTGCAG
>NZ_JBQCWY010000207.1:0-4861 GCF_051956955.1 Neisseria sp. P0021.S005
ATATATGATTTAGATAGTTTCTATTGTAATAGATTTGAATATTGGATTTATTTAGGTAATTAATGAAATTTGTATTGAAAATTGGTTTGAAACGTGTAATGGCTTTGCATAGCCTGTTTTTAGACGGCCTTGACCTTTCCTAACATATAAATAGTGCGCAAATGACACGAATTTATGCGCTATTAAGCCGATAGATAACATTAAAAAGGCAAGTGTAAAACTTGCCTTTACGTTTGGGATTTGTTTGTGCTCTATTGTAGAAAACTGTGTTGTTTTTTCAGACGGCCTTACCAACGGAACGTTTGGGTCACGCCTGCGGAAGCGCCGTTGTTGCCGGCATAGCCGTAGCCACCGGTATGACTGGAGGCGCAGGCGGTGAGTGCGGCAAGGGCGAGGATGAGGAGGATGTGTTTCATGTTTCTTGCTCTGAGTGGGTTGGTTTTAACTTGGGCGGCATTGTGTTGCTGCATGAATCGGGCTGGCTGGAGCTTGGTTGCTTTGTCCTGATTTACAGTTAGGCCGCTAAATTGTTTGATGATTGAAGAAGGCCGTCTGAAAACGGGTTTCATGATATTGAAACTTTGTTTTCAGACGGCCTTTATTTTATATCAGCTTATTAGTGGCGGAAATGACGGATGCCGGTGACGACCATGGCGATGCCGTGTTCGTCCGCCGCGTCAAAGACTTCTTGGTCGCGCATGGAGCCTGCGGGATGGATGATGGCTTTGATGCCCTGCTCGGCAATGACATCTACGCCGTCACGGAATGGGAAGAAGGCATCGGAAGCGGCACATGCGCCGTTGAGGTCGAGATTGGCATCTTGCGCTTTGCGGGCGGCGATGCGGGTGCTGTCCACGCGGCTCATTTGGCCTGCGCCGATGCCGTAGGTTTGACCGCCTTTGCCGAAGACGATGGCGTTGGATTTGACGTATTTTGCGACGTTCCATACAAACATCAGGTCGTTCCATTCTTGCTCGGTCGGTTGGCGTTTGGAGACGACTTTCAAATCGGCGCGGCTGAGGCGGTGGATGTCGGGGGTTTGTACCAACAGTCCGCCGCCGACGCGTTTGAGTTCAAAGTGGTTGGCACCTGCTTCAAGCGGCACTTCCAATACGCGCACGTTTTTCTTGGCGGCGGCGATTTCGAGGGCTTCGGCGGTGAACTTCGGCGCCATGAGGACTTCCATAAATTGGTTGTCGGTAATTTGTTTGACGGTTTCGCCGTCAACTTCGCGGTTGAAGGCAATGATGCCGCCGAATGCGCTGGTGGTGTCGGTGGCGTAAGCGAGTTTGTATGCATCCAAGGTATTGGAGGCGATGGCTACGCCGCACGGATTGGCGTGTTTCACAATCACGCAGGCTGGCGCGTCAAAGGATTTGACGGCTTCCCATGCGGCATCGGCATCGGCGATGTTGTTGTAAGACAATTCTTTGCCTTGCAGCTGTTTGTAGGCGGAAAGGCTGCCCGCGGCTGGGTAAATATCGCGGTAGAACGCGGCGCGTTGGTGCGGATTTTCGCCGTAGCGCATATCTTGCACTTTAATCCAGCTTTGGTTGAACTGGCTCGGGAATTCGCCGATTTGGGGCTGGCCGCTCAAGACGTCGTCTGAAAGCGAGGTCAGGTAGTTGGAAATCATGCCGTCGTATTGGGCGGTATGGCTGAATGCTTTGCGTGAGAGGTTGAAACGGGTTTTGTCGCTCAATGCGCCGTTGTTGGCTTCGAGTTCGACGGCGATGGCCGGGAAATCGGCGGTATCGGTAACGATGGCGACGTGTTTCCAGTTTTTCGCGGCAGAACGCACCATGGTCGGGCCGCCGATGTCGATGTTTTCAATCGCGTCTTCCAGCGTGCAGTTTGGTTTGGCGATGGTGGCGGCGAAGGGGTAGAGGTTGACGCACACGAGGTCGATGTTGCCGATGCCGTGTTCTTCCATCTTGGCGACGTGTTCGTCCAAATCGCGACGGCCGAGGATACCGCCGTGGATTTTCGGATGCAGGGTTTTCACGCGGCCGTCGAGCATTTCGGGAAAGCCGGTATAGTCGGCAACTTCGATAACGGGAACGCCTGCATCAGCCAAGAGTTTTGCTGTACCGCCGGTAGAGAGAATTTCAACACCGAGCTTGGTCAGGGTTTGGGCAAATTCGACTGCGCCTGTCTTGTCGGATAGGCTGATCAGGGCGCGTTTGATGGAAGACATTTGGATTTCCTTTGTTGAAGGTTTAATCAGTATGGGATGAAATTTCAGGGCGGTATTATCCTCCAGTTTCGCATTTTTGGCAGTAGGTTTTTACAAATATTGTTAACAATTTTATTGCAAAAGGCCGTCTGAAACTTGGTTTCAGACGGCCTTTTGCTTTTACCTATTTAAATCCCATTTTCTTTTAAAAGTAGGGAAATAATGTGTTTCATAGAAATTTTCCCAAAATGTTTTATTGAAAATAATACTGCTTACTTGAGGCCGTCTGAAACCGTTTTCAGACGGCCTTTTTATGTTTGTTGCTCACACGCGTCAGCATACCGGCGACAAAAGTGGACGCAATAACGACGGTAATGCCCATCGCAGACATGGTACTTAAATGTTCGCCCAAAATTAACACCGCCATGATAACGCCGATGACCGGCTCAAGCGAGATCAGTAGGCCGGAGACGTTGGCAGGGACTGTGTTCATGCCTTTGTTCCACAACAGATAGGCAAGCCAACTGCAACCAATCCCCATATACAAAACCGACAGCGTACCGCCCCATGACCAATTGATTTGATAACTGTCTGCCAACACCAGCGAAAACGGCAGGCACAACACCGCCGCCACCGCCATGGAAGCCGCGGTAAATGCAGGCGCACCAATACGGACAATCATCTGCTGGCTCGGACGTATCACGCCTGCAAAACCGAATCCTGCAAGTAAAATCAGCAAACAGCCGAACCAGTCAATCGTACCGCCCTCTTCCGCGCCGCCCATTACCATCATGCCCACGCCGGCAAACGCCACCGCGCAGCAAATCCAGTGGTAAAGTTTGGCTTTGTCGTTGAAGAAGAAATGACCGACAAAGACCACCAGCAAAGGCTCCAACCCCACCATGGTAACCGCGCTGGCGGCAGATGTATATTTCAAACCGATAAACTGGAGCATCAAAACGACAACGTAGTTGACAAAGGAAATCCACAACAACGGCTTCCATTCGCTCCGCGGAATCCTGCCCAAATGACGGCGGCACGACGGCAGCACCATCAATGCGGCAATCAACAATCGCGCCTCAACCATCAGCGTCGGATCGAGCATCTCGTAGGAATATTTGGCAGCGATAAACGAGCTGCCCCAGATTAACAGTGCGAGTATTTGGTAAAGCATGGTTCAACTCATGGTAAAAAAATTAATCGTTTCTTCTCTGGTCTTCAGACGGCCTGAAGCCTTTTCAAGCTGTTTTTATTTTGATTGTGTCAACAAATCCAAAAATATCCAACTAATGGATGAATGACCCGGCCGGCTCTTTCATGATAGGTAGGCAGCAATGCACCCTATTCCTCTCTATTACAACAAACCATGCTGCTGCAGCTTTTTACGCAGGGTATTGCGGTTTAACCCCAAAATGGCCGCCGCTTTAGATTGGTTGCCGCCGCATTGTTCCATCACGCAAATTAGCATCGGCTTTTCGACTTGGTGCAACACCATATCGTACACGCCGCAAGGTTCCGTACCATCCAAGTCTTTGAAGTATTGTCGTAAGTTTTGTTCAATACATTGCGCAATGTCAGTAGTCGTTTGATTCATCGTGATGTCTTTCTTTGAGTTTGTTTTTAAATAGATTTATTTTTAGATGATGAGGCCGTCTGAAACTCTTCAGCTTTCCCGATAGTGACACACCCAGCGGTCGGTTTTCTCTGAAAGCGTCTCAAGATAGGCGGCAAGGGTGTCGTATTGTGCTGCGGTGCTGTCCAAGCGGTTGATTTCCCGGCGTGTTTGTTCGCCTTCGGGCATTTCGTCGATGTACCAGCCGATGTGTTTTCGGGCGATGCGTACTCCGGCCACTTCGCCATAAAATTCATGCATGGCGCGGATGTGGTTCAAAATGGTGGCGTTGCATTCTGCCAAGCTTAAGGCCGGTGGCAAAACGCCGTGTTCGGCGTAATGTTTTAAATCACGGAAAAGCCACAGTCTGCCTTGTGCGCCGCGCCCTATCATGATGCCGTCTGCGGCGGTTTGCTTGAGGACGGCGGCGGCTTTTTGTGGCGAAGTAATATCGCCGTTGACCCAAACGGGGATGTTCAGACGGCCTTTGGTTTCGGCAATCAGTTCGTAACGCGCTTCGCCTTTGTACATCTGCGTACGGGTGCGGCCATGAATGGCAAGGGCTGCGATGCCTGTTTCTTCGGCGATTTTGGCGATGGTCGGCAAGTTTTGATGTTCGTCATGCCAGCCCAAACGGGTTTTGAGGGTAACGGGTACGTCCACCGCATTGACAACGGCTTTCAAGATTTCGGCAACCAAAGGCTCGTTTTGCATCAACGCGCTGCCTGCCTGCACATTGCAGACTTTTTTGGCCGGACAGCCCATGTTGATGTCGATAACCTGCGCGCCTAAGCCGACGTTATACCGCGCGGCTTCCGCCATCTGCTGCGGATCGCTGCCGGCAATCTGGACGGCCACCACTCCGCCCTCGCCTTCAAAATCGCTGCGGCGCAAGGTTTTTTTGGTATGGCGCAAGGTCGGATCGCTGGTCAGCATTTCGCATACTGCCCACCCTGCGCCAAACTCGCGGCAAATCCGGCGGAACGGTTTGTCCGTAATGCCTGCCATGGGGGCGAGTGCGATGGGGTTGTCAATGAAATAGCCGCCGATGTGCATGATGTGTGCGCCAAATT
>NZ_JBQCWY010000208.1:0-4851 GCF_051956955.1 Neisseria sp. P0021.S005
TGCCAAGTGCCATTATTGTAGAAGACGAAGTATTAGCAGCAGAACGCTTACGTGTATTATTGGAAGAGTGCAATGTCGTACTGCTCAACGTCTTTCACCATGCCATGCCAGCATTGGAGTGGCTGAGCGTCCACGAAGTTGACATCGTCTTTGCCGACATCGGCATGCCGGAAATCGACGGTCTCGAATTTGTCGAACGCATTAAGCGTACCGCCAAGCGCCAGCCGGAAATTGTCTTCACCACAGCCTACGAAGAACACGCCCTGCGCGCATTTGAGCTGGCTGCCGCAGACTATCTGCTCAAACCGATCAAAATGACCCGCCTGCAAACCGCGCTTGACCGCATCATCGAGAAAAACCGCGAAAAAGCAGACAGTTTTACCCATTTCAAAGTGTACAACCGCGAACGCATGGTTGAAATTCCATGGCAACAGGCGCGTTACCTGATGGCGGAACACAAAACCGTCTATCTGTTTACTGGCGACGGCCAAAGCTACGAATTACCGAAGACCTTGGTTTACTGGGAAGAATTGCTGGGCGACAAAGTCATCCGCATCCACCGCAATGCCCTCGTCTTCCGCCACACCCTAGACAGTCTGATTCGACTGGACGATGACGAAAACGATGAATCCGCATCCACGTGGAGCGCTAAAATTCTCGATATTCCGACCCCGTTGCCCGTCAGCCGCCGGCAACTCTCCACCCTGCGGAAAATCATTAAAAACAGCATCTAACAATGCGCTCCTTGACTCGTTCTCTTTAAATCAAAGGCCGTCTGAAAAGATACTTTTCAGACGGCCTTTTAACTTATCAGCCAAATGGTAGAAATTTAAAAAAAGAATAGTCCAAATCTGTCGTTTAGCTCTATCCAAGCTTTCAATTTGATCAAAGCTTGTTTTGCCCTCAAACAAGCTTTTCTATCCACCAATCCAACATTTTTGAATTACTACTACTCAACAGAAAAGGCCGTCTGAAAAATTCAGACGGCCTCGATATTCAAGCCTTACAAATTAAAAGAACAATTCACGCCAGCTGATACGTTTGAGTCCGCATGTACGGCCTTCTACTTTTAGGCTGACCAGTTGGTTAGACAAGAGACTGCGATCACCTTTGGTTGCAAAACATTTATTATTTGGCACGCTCGGCGTGGCGTTCAGCTCCTTATCCGTACCCGTGCCACCACTATCGCCATCGGCAGTTACCGGAGAATCGTCGGCTTTACTGGAATTCATATAAGTAAAGTTGATAACGCCATCAAAAGTCATACCGTTGGCGTAATCAATCTGGCCATTATTCTCGCGCCTGATAAACTTACGATCCTTACTGGAGATACGAGCATCACGCAAGCCCAAACGGCCGCCGTTTTCGGCATTTACGCCCAGAATAATCGTTTTCGCTGTCGTTTGTGTGGACGTGCTGTCCGGCAAACAAACATCGGTACTGGAAGAATCAGTATGAATTGTTTTGCTTTCATACTTACGAATGGTCAGAACAGCTGTACGCAAAATCATCGTCGGTTTGACAGTCACACGTTCATTCGGACCTAAAGTCAGACTCCAGCCTTTTTTGCCTTCACCAACCTTATTGTTGCTGACATAAATATGTTCGCCGTCACTTTCTCTGGTTTGCTGCTCCAACTCACTGCTGTTTGCCAAAACCGCTTTTTTAGATTCATCAGTAGACACATCGTCGTAAATACCATAAACGGCATTGATTTGTCCGTTGGTACCTTCTAGTTCATTCTGATAAATCTCGCTACCCGTACCAAAAATGACGACATACTTGTCTTTACCACGACGTGATACCGCAGGCGCAGACGTAATCGGTTGATTACCCGAACCTTGGAAAATCATTTGCGCCGACCATTCAGACGGGGTTTTACCTCTCAAGTCGAAGCGGAACATATTGCCATAACGGTCGCCTGCATAGGCAATATCGACAATACCGTCAAAATCGGTGTCTACCAAAGTGGGGGTGGAGAGGCCACCTTTGCCATTCGGTGCAGGAATTTTAGCCAAGAGATTACCGGCACTAGAAACATTTTTGCCGGTATCTTGCGTACCAGCTTCTTTACCTGTCATATCATAGACATATAAAGCCGTTTCATTGTCGACACTGTTCACATCTTCAGTACGATAGCCGCTGGCCAAGAAACCCGCATAGCGCACATCAGATTTCAAATTGACCGGAGTGGTATCGCGCTTGATGGAAACACGGCCGATTTGTGTCGAACCAATGGTATAACCCAGCTTATTGTCAGAGCCTTTTTTTGTTTCAAACAAAGGCACAGTCGTATTCCAACTACTACGATCACTGTTAGCTACCGCATCAATATTCAACGCATATGCACCGCGTCCGCCCTGACCCATTGCACCAAACATAAAGGTTTGTTTATCAGGTGTTTGACGGAGAACAAAGCCACCATTGACCATATAGCGGTGTGGCGTGCTGGAGCCATAGCCCTCACGAGCAATATCCTTCAGGACTTTGCCCAAAGTTGTTGCTTGACCTTTCTCGTCCTCACGTTCCATACCTGCCGGAATATAGCTGAGTTTCAAGTCATAAGGATTGCTAGGCGTACCATTACGGAAAATATGTACCATACCGTCATTGGCAGCGGCAACCAAAAACTCTTGACGGTTGTCGCGCTTATTGCCAATAGCCGCAACCGAACCGTCTAAAATATCGCCCAAATTACGTTCATCTTTATTTGGATCATTAGGGTCAGTCGGACGGATACGATAAGACTGACTATAACCTTTTGCCTCTGCATCCGCTTTGATGGCTTCATCACTACCTGCTCGGCCAGTCCATTTCAACAATGCATTTTTCCATTCCAACTTCAACTCATCTTTCGCACTGCCGTCTGAAATGCCAAAATCGGCGTTTGAAGCCTCATTATCTGCAACTCTATCGATGAAATAGGTCTTACTGCCATCATTAACCAAAGTAAGACGGTTATTAAATGATGGCTGAACAAACTCAGTCGTATTAATAGGCGTACCATTGCGGTTTAATTTATAAAACCGCAACTGACTGCTCCAAGAGCCGGTATTTAAATGAACCGTTGCCGCCATATTGGGAATACCTGTACTGGTCGTCACCGGCGCAGTTGAAGCTGCCCCTTCAAATTTCATTATTTTGCTGTCAGTTTCAATATTGTCGATAATGGTTTTAAAGGCCTCAAGCAACTTTTCAGGTTTTGAGGCATTGAAATACCATTCCGGGCGACTGGCACCCTTTTCCAGATAATCTCTCCCGACTTTAGAGATTCCCTCACCAAAGCCCACGGTAAAAGTCTGAACCAATTGCTTGCTATAATCTACGCCCTTAGGATCGCTTGGATCACCATCCCAGCTCTTGCCTGCAGCATCTCGACGATCCTCTGGCTTAATCGCAGCATCTAGACGATTTTCTGACTTAATCGCAGGTTTAATATCTTTTTCTGCCAAAGTCTGGCTAAAGAAACGCATACCGCGTTTTTCATCCTCATAGTTCCTATCCCAATAAGGAACAATAATTTCGCCAATGCCTTTGACTTCTCGTTTACCATCTTTTTCACCTAAAAGCACCCAATCCCCTGAATCATCATCTTTTGCATAATCAGTATATTGGCATTGAAACTTTTTCTTCCCTTCAGGAGTATCCAATCTCGGATCATAATTTGGCAGATCAAAATATACTTCACCTTTAAGGCCGATTCCTGAAAATTCCTTACCTTGCCCATGTTTATTTTCATAAGCTTTTACTTCAGACGGCCCAAAATATTCATAGACCTCATCCGAGCTACGATCAATAGCACGGTAATAGTTTGAATAATAATATTTTCGGTCATAATTGAAGTTAGTATTGGGAGATTTACGTGGGTCTTCTCCAGAGGCCTGATTGCTACAACTCATATTGGCATCGCCATCAGAAACCACGACAACATAGGATTTTTGACAACGGTATTTAATATTTGGAATAACGAAATTTTTGACAACTTCATAATAACGGCGCGTTGTCGGCGTAGCTTGGTAAGCCAACATCTCGTCTACCTTTTTCCTGACATATTCCCAGTTTCGACCGGCAGAACCATCCGTAAAGCCATCAGAATCCTTCATATCGCCTTTGTCATCGTCGGGGCTAGACAATTCTGCATATGCGTAAAGAGCATTATCCTTTTTCCTTTTTTCCTCATCCCATTTCCAATACCGAGGATTATTATGTAAAGTCTGCAAGCCCCAGTTAAACTGATCTTTATACCGCTCCAAAATCTTCTTTAATGCCGATTTTGCAATATTGATTTTTCTATTCTTATCATCTACATGATATTCACCCTTAGCATCAGCCAACATACTGCCCGAGTCATCAATCAAAAACATAATATTGTGTTTGACTCTGGGCTGGCCAATAGGCTCGTTTACGTTTTTCAGGTAAAACGGAATTTCGGCAAAACCATTCTTTTCTTTAGATTGCTGGGGATTTGCCTGAACGGAAAAGCTAATGAGGGCTAAAGCGGAAGCGATGCTTGCATGAATGAGGCGATGGCGGCCTGATGGAGCGTTTTGCATAATGTGTTCTTTTTTCATCGGATAATCTCAGTTAAAAATGACGTTGTTTTTATTTTTTATGGGGCTACGATTTTAGCATAAACAGCCTGTTTCATGTTTGATTCGGCTGAATTTCCCTAAGCGCGCATTTCAAGCACAACAAAAATGAAACAATCTGCCTGCTCAGTTTTCAGACGGCCTGACTGAATATTTAGTTCAACCTTATTCATCAGGCATTCCAAAAGCAAGGGACTGTACCGTAAAGATAAAACGTTTTTAAATTATCGATTATTGGCTCTACGCTTGAAATTCCTATTAC
>NZ_JBQCWY010000209.1:0-4850 GCF_051956955.1 Neisseria sp. P0021.S005
TCAAAATTCAAATGCAATACGCCGTCGCCGCCCCATACGTCGGAGTCGGGCAGCAAGTCTTCCAACAATCGGCGCGTGTAGCCGTAGCCTGTCAGCAGCAGCTCGGTTTGTTCGGTATCGTGTGGCGAGATTTTGGCATAGAGTAAGCCTTGGCGGTTGCCGCTGCCTGCCTGCGCCGCTTTGCCTGCCTCCAAAACCGTAACGCGTACGCCGTGCTCCGCCAGTTTGTGCGCGGTTGCTGCGCCGGCAATGCCTGCGCCGATAATCAGGACGTGTTCGGGCACGGCTTGATGTTCGGGCCGTCTGAACCAAGGTTTTAGAGGAATAGGGGCGGATTGGGATATGGCTTCGGTTTGCCATTCTATATGATGGAAATGTTCGTGTAAGCGGTCGGCGCGGTGTGGCGGAACCAGCCAGAGATGCACATCAGGCAAGAGGTTTTCTAAAACATTGACGCTGTTGAACTGAAGGCATTTCATGGCTTGAGCGAGACGATTGTTCAGACGGCCTTCAAGCTCGGAGGGAAGATTTGACAGCGGAAAATCGGGAATATGGTTTTCAGGCAGGCAGACAATCAAATAAAGCGGCGCGGTATGTTGTTCGATCGCGCGGCAAAGGGTAGCAAGGGAAGGCGTGGTGTTCCAAGCAAGGCAGGTCATGATGAAAGGCCGTCTGAAAAAAGAGGCTTTATTGTAACGCGGTTTGCGCGGATAGAATATCCGAACGGGTTTTGATAGAATCGCATGATATTTTGATTTCCAATTGATTTTCATACAGGAATTTTATGCGCCGTCTTTTATTGTGCCTTCTCGCTTCCGGCTTGCCCATCGCTTGCTCGTCCGCGCCGCCGGATAACGGCAACAAAGCCGTTCAGTCCGCACGTTGGGCAACGCCCGTCAAACACGATGCCAACCTTTATCGTATCGACGACAAGCTTTACCGCAGCGAGCAGCCTGTTGCCGAAGATGGCGAAGCCATCGTCAAGCTGGGCATTCAAAGCGTGATCAACTTGCGCTTTTTCGACCGCAACGATGACGACCATTTGAAAGAGCATGGTTTGACCTTGCTAAACCGTCCGTTGCTGTCATGGAGCATTAAGCCGAAAGAGATTGCGGAAATCCTATACCTGATTGAAAAACAACAGCAAAACGGCGCAGTGCTCATTCATTGTTATCATGGCGCAGACCGTACCGGTTTGATTGCCGGAATGTACCGCATCATCTATCAAGGCTGGTCGGTGGAGGAGGCAAAAGTCGAAATGCAACATGGGCCTTACGGTTATCACAGCATTTGGAAAAACATTGCCAACCTGTTTACCGAAGAGAAAGTCAAGCAGGTTAAAATGCATTTGGAAGCCTTGCGAAAACGTGGTTAACATCAAGATTTAAATGATAAAAGGCCGTCTGAAAGAACAAATCTTTCAGACGGCCTTTAAAATGGCAGATTGCTTAAATAACAAAATCCGTAGTCGATAATTGAATGCTTTGATCCATATCGGCAGACGGGGTTTTGGACGAGCGGCCAACCGGTTTGGCGGGTACGCCGACAACGGTAATCGAAGACGGCACATCGGCAACCACCACGCTGCCTGCGCCGATTTTGGCATTTTCGCCGATACGGATGTTGCCCAAAATCGAAGCGTTCGCACCAATCATCACGCCATTGCCGATTTTCGGGTGGCGGTCGCCGCTTTCTTTGCCCGAACCGCCCAGCGTTACGCCGTGGAGGATAGAAATATTGTTGCCCAAGACGGCGGTTTCGCCGGCCACAAAACCGGTGGCATGGTCGAGCATCAAACCGTGACCGAAACGGGCGGCAGGGTGAATGTCAACACCGAAGACTTCCGACATGCGGTTTTGCAGGAAATACGCCAGCGTTTTACGGCCGTTTTGATAGAGCCAGTGGTTGATGCGGTGTGCCTGTACGGCGTGGAAACCTTTGAAATACAACAGCGGCAGCGAATATTCATCACAAGCTGGGTCGCGCTCGTAAATGGCTTTTAAGTCGGCCTCGACACATTTGCTGATACGGGTGTCCACGCTCAAAGCCTGCTGATAGATTTCAAACAGCGCGCGCACGTCCATAATCGGGCTACCGAGCTTGCTGGAAAGATGGTAGGCAAGTACCGAATCGAGCGAATCGTGGCGCAACACGGTTTGATGCAGGAAGCTTGCCAGCATCGGTTCGGCCGCAGCGGCCGCTTCGGTTTCTTCGCGAATGGTGTGCCACAGATTAAAATCGGTTGAATTCAAATGGTCTTTTTTCATATTCGAGGCCGTCTGAAGAATAAAATCAGATGGCTATCTTACCGTTTTCCAACGTCTTTTAACAAGGCATTTGATAATCGGTATTCAAATGCTTGAAGTTTTTTCAGACGGCCTTATATATGAAACATCGAATATCAACACGCTAAAAGGATGTCAGAAATGACGGAGCATAACGAACAACATCAGCACGAAGCAGAAGAAGCGGCAGCCGTAGAAACTGCCGAAACCGTTGAAACCGAACAAGCAGAACCGACTTACGAAGAGCTTCAGGCGCGTGTCGCCGAGTTGGAAGGTCAGCTCAAAGACAGCGAGCTGCGCGGTTTGGCAAATGAGCAAAACCTGCGTCGCCGCCATCAGCAGGAAATCGCCGACACCCATAAATTCGCCGGACAAAAATTTGCAGCAGAAATGTTGCCGGTTAAAGATTATCTCGAAATGGCGCTGCTCGACCAAAGCGGTAATTTCGATGCGCTGAAAATGGGCGTGCAAATGACTTTGAACGAGCTGCAAAAAGCATTTGATGCCACACACATTAAAGAAATCGACCCACAGCCGGGTGACAAACTCGATCCGCACCAACATCAAGCGATGCAGGCAGTCGTCAGCGAGCAAGAGCCGAATACCATCGTCAGTGTGATGAAAAAAGGCTACACACTATCTGACCGCGTGCTGCGTCCTGCGATGGTTGTCGTGGCGAAAAAAGAAGATTGAAGGAACCGCTTGATAAAGTTTATCAAGCATAAAATCTTCAGACGGCCTTATCCGGTTTCAAATTCCGATGTTCCGCTATTGGAAAATCATTCCGATAAACCGGAATTGGAAAATTAAAGCCGGCCATCTGAAAAAAGAATAAACGGCTTGTGGATAAATAAATCAAGTACTTGAATTTAATTTAAAAAAAAATTCAAATTAAGCCTTGAAAAAAAATGAAGCAACCTTATTTACAAGCCATCGGAACGAAATGTTCCACAGGATTATTAATTTAGAAAAGTTTATTTATTAGGAGCAACATAATATGGCAAAAGTAATCGGTATTGACTTAGGTACAACCAACTCTTGTTTGGCTATTTCTGAAAACGGTCAAACCAAAGTGATCGAAAATGCAGAAGGTGCACGCACCACTCCTTCCGTTATCGCTTATTTGGACGGCGGCGAAATCCTCGTCGGTGCGCCTGCAAAACGCCAAGCGGTAACCAACGCTAAAAACACTATTTACGCCGCCAAACGTTTGATCGGCCACAAATTTGAAGACAAAGAAGTTCAACGCGACATCGAATCTATGCCTTTCGAAATCATCAAAGCCAGCAACGGCGACGCATGGGTGAAAGCGCAAGGTAAAGAGCTGTCTCCTCCTCAAATTTCCGCAGAAGTTTTGCGTAAAATGAAAGAAGCCGCTGAAGCTTACTTGGGCGAGAAAGTCACTGAAGCTGTGATTACCGTTCCTGCCTACTTCAACGACAGCCAACGTCAAGCGACTAAAGACGCAGGCCGTATCGCAGGTTTGGAAGTAAAACGTATCATTAACGAACCAACCGCTGCCGCTTTGGCATTCGGTATGGACAAAGGCGACAACAAAGACCGTAAAGTAGCCGTATATGACTTGGGTGGCGGTACTTTCGATATTTCCATCATCGAAATCGCCAACCTCGACGGCGACAAACAATTCGAAGTATTGGCAACCAACGGCGATACTTTCTTGGGCGGTGAAGACTTCGACCAACGCTTGATCGACTACATCATTGACGAGTTCAAAAAAGAACAAGGCATTGATTTGAAACAAGACGTAATGGCTCTGCAACGTCTGAAAGAAGCTGCTGAAAAAGCCAAAATCGAATTGTCCAGCGGTCAGCAAACTGAAATCAACCTGCCATACATCACTATGGATGCAACCGGTCCTAAACACTTGGCCATGAAAATTACCCGTGCCAAATTTGAAAGCCTGGTTGAAGACTTGATCCAACGTTCTATCGAGCCTTGTAAAATCGCATTGAAAGATGCCGGCTTGAGCACCAGCGACATCGACGACGTGATTTTGGTCGGCGGTCAAAGCCGTATGCCGAAAGTACAAGAAGCCGTTAAAGCCTTCTTCGGTAAAGAGCCTCGTAAAGACGTGAACCCTGACGAAGCTGTTGCCGTAGGTGCAGCGATTCAAGGCGAAGTATTGAGCGGCGGCCGTAGCGACGTATTGCTGCTGGACGTAACTCCTCTGTCTTTGGGTATCGAAACCATGGGCGGTGTGATGACCAAGCTGATTCAAAAGAACACTACTATTCCGACTAAAGCGTCTCAAGTGTTCTCTACTGCCGAAGACAACCAAAGCGCAGTAACCATCCATGTACTGCAAGGAGAACGCGAACGCGCTTCTGCCAACAAATCTTTGGGTCAGTTCAACTTGACCGATATCGCACCTGCACCACGCGGTATGCCGCAAATTGAAGTTACTTTCGACATTGACGCCAACGGTATCTTGCACGTTTCTGCCAAAGACAAAGGCACCGGCAAAGCGGCCAACATTACCATCCAAGGTTCTTCAGGTTTGAGCGAAGAAGAAATCGAACGCATGGTGAAAGATGCCGAAGCCAA
>NZ_JBQCWY010000210.1:0-4836 GCF_051956955.1 Neisseria sp. P0021.S005
CGCCACACGATACCGAACAAACCGAGCTGCTGCTGACAGGCTACGGCTACACGCGCCGATTGTTGGAAGACTTGCTGCCCGACTCCGACGTATGGGGCGGCGACGGCGTATTGCATTTGAATTTTGATGACGGCGAACGCAAACGCAATCAAGCCTTGGGTTTGCAACACCAGCATAAGCACCTCTACCGCAGCGTATCCGCCGAAGAGGCTGCGCACATTACAGGCATAGACGTATTTTCAGACGGCCTTTACTGGCCGCAAGGCGTATGGCTGAATCCGCCCGCCGTCGTGCATACCTTATTGAATCATCCGCTGATCGAGTTGCACGAACACTCGCCGCTGACCGCAGTATCGCATGACTGCACACAATGGACGGCACACACGCCAAACGCGCATTTCAATGCCAGCCATATCGTTTACTGCATGGGCGCGCACAGCCCGAATGCCGCCGACACCAACATCTCTGCCCTGCCTTTCCGCCAAATCCGCGGTCAAACCGGCGTTGTGTCTGCCAGCCCGTTTTCACAAAAGCTGCGTTGCGCCATTTCCGGAGAAAGCTACATCAGTCCGAGCTGGCAAGGCCGCCACTGCTACGGCGCGACATTTGTCCTCAACAGCAACGATGAAACTTGGTATCCGCACGAAGAAACCGAAAACCGCGCCGCTCTGCAACAGCTCAATCCCCCATTGGCACAATCCCTATTTGAGCAAGATTCGTTTTCAGACGGCCTTCAAGACACACAAGGCCATGCCGCCCTGCGTTGCGACAGCCTAGACCACTTGCCCGTTGTCGGCGCACTCGGCGACATCGCCGCCATGCAGTCCGCCTATGCCAAGCTGGCATTGGACAAAAACTACCGCCTCGACAATATCCCCTGCCCTTACCTGCCCAATGCCTACATCAATACGGCACACGGTACACGCGGACTGGCGACAGCCCCCATCTGCGCCGCCGCCATTGCGGCCGAAATACTCGGCTTGCCGCACCCACTATCGCAAAGACTGAGAACCGCGCTGCACCCCAACCGCGCCATCATCCGCGCGATTGTTCGGCAGCAGCCGTTGTTATCCGTTTAAAGATTTCGTTTTAAATAAAAAAGGCCGTCTGAAAGTCATCAAAACTTTCAGACGGCCTTTAGCTATCCGTTAACTGCTTAGAATTTCCATTCCAGCGATACGGCGTAATTGCGGCCTGGGGCGCGGTAGCGGTCTAAGCCTTTGCCATCGCGGTCAACCCCGTTGGTGGTGCTGTAGCTGTACCAACCTTCCTTTCTGTTCTAATTACCTTAGAACTTAGCTTCAAGTGTAAAGTTGTAACTTCTTCCTGGTGAAGAGAAACGCTCTATACCTGCATGTGTCTTATTATTAACACGATTAACTGTACCAAATTCGCGGATGCTGCGCAGCGATTCCCAAGTATAGTATTTTTTGTTGCCGATGTTGTACGCACCGGCGCGCAGGGTGAAGTATTTGCCCAAGTTGACGTAGCCTGTCAGGTCGAAAAGCGTATAGGCTTTGCTGTGCTTGGCAAATGGCCATGGGTTGTTCAAATCATCACTGCTGTGAACGGTGTCAGACGGTTTTTTAGCTGCGGTGTGTGTCAGGTACGCATTGATACCCCAGCGTTTGGAGGGAGCATCGTAGCCCAAATTGTAAACGGCAGACCACGGGGAAAGGGCGTTAATCGGGATTTCCTGTCCGTTGGTTTGTTTGGCTTTGCCTTTGATGTAGCTGACATTAACACCTGCGTGCGTGCCTTGCGGCAAACCGATGCTGTCAAGGTTCCATGTGCCGTTAAATTCCAAACCTTTCACCCATGCGGAGGAACGGTTTTGGTTTTGCCAAACGGGTGAGCTGACCAATGCGGTACCGTCGGAAATCGGCGCGTAATTAGGGCTGTTGGGATTATCGGAAGATACGCCCATGTAGGTCAGTTCGATAAAGTTGCGGTAGCGGGTTTGGAAGCCGGAGAGTTTAAAGTTTCCGGCTTTGCCACTGCCGGCAAGTCCCAGTTCGAAGTTTTTGGCGGTTTCTGCCTTAAGGTTAGGGTTTGCTTTAAGGTAGAAGTCAGGATGCGGGAACAATAGCCAGGTTTCGTCTGAAGTCGGCGCGCGGAAGCCAGTGCTATATTTTGCCAAAAGATTCAGACGCGGCGTGAATTTCCAGTCTAATCCTAAACCGTAGCTGAAACCGCTGTGTTTACGCTCGCTGCCAAGATAGGGGATTTGACCGCGGATGGCAGGGGTATAGTTGGGGTTGTCCTTGGCTTTGCTGCTGCTGTTGTCGTAGCGAAGCCCGGCATTGAGGCGGTATTGGCTGCTGTCGCCGAATTGGAAGGTGTTGTTCCAGTAGGCAAAACGGTTTTTGGACGAGCTTTCGACCAGCATAGTCAATTCTTGGTTGTTGGACGTTTGGTATTTCGGGTCATATAGGCGTACCCAATAGCTATGGTCGCTATTACCGTTATCGTTTTTGGAGCCACCTAATCCGTATTGCATTGCCCATACCGATTTGGAGAAGTCGATTTGTTTTTCGGCATCGGCACCGAATTGGGTATTTTTTTGACGGATGTTGCGGAACATATGGTACACGTCGCTGTTGACACCGTTACGGCCATAATCCGTCGGCAAGTCCCAGGTCCAAGTGCTCATGTCGATGGTTTGACGGTCGTAACGCAGGTTGAGGTTGTCCCATGGTCCTTTGTCAAGTTGGTTTTTGTATTCGAAACCGATGCGTTTGCGGTAGGAAATATCTTGACGGGAACGGGTGTCGCCCAGTGCGTCGCCTTTCCAGTCTGCCGCCCACATATTGGACAATTCAATCGTCGTGCGGTCGGTGCGTGAATCTTCGTAAATCCAGCCGATACGGTTTTTATCGTTGAAGTTGTAACCCAGTTTGAACAGGGTGCTTTTGTTTTCCCAGTCTTGAGGGTCAGGTTTGCTGCGCGCTACACCGCGGCTGCCGTAGTTGGTCATACCAGCATTCGGACTCCAGCTTTGTTTGTTGTCAGTGATGACGGTATCGGCAGCGTCGCTGTTGTTTTTGGTTTCTTTACCGAAACGGCGGGTGTAGACCATCAATGCGTCCAGACCCAACCAGGTTCCTGCGGCGGTTATGCTGCTGAATTTTTGGCTGTTGCGTCCGATATAGCCGCCTTTAATGCCTAAGTGGTAGGGTTTTTCTTCGGAAACATAGTCGCTTGCGGATTTGGTTTTGTAGTTGACGGCACCGCCCAATGCGCCGCTGCCGGATTTAAGCGAGTCCGCGCCTTTGTTAAGGGTTACTTCCGAAAAGTTTTCGGGTTCGGAAGTGTTGCGGTTTGCATTGAAGTTGCCGTATGCACCGAACAACTCTTGAAACGCTTCAGACGACCTGCTTTCTGCTTGTGCCAGTCCGTCCACGTTGATGGCAACGCGGTCTTTATCGACACCGCGTATGGTAAAGCCGTTGGAACCGGAACGTCCGCCTTCAACGACGCTGATGCCCGGATCGTAACGCACCAAGTCGCTTTCATCGGAGACCATTTGTTTATCCAAAACCTGACGGCGGATTTTCTCTTCACCGAGTTTTTGTACTTTGCGGCCGCCAATGACTTTGACTTCATTCAACTCCTGATAAGCTTGAGGAATAGGATCGGCCGCTAAGGCAGGGAAAGTTTGGCTGACAATAGCTGCCAGCAGTACAGGTTTAAAATGGAAGGACATTTTTTGCCTCTTAATATATATTGATTATCTATTATGGAATGCTTGATGTGCGGTTACTTGCTGACAGGTGTCAAACTTGTATCCGTCGTATTGCGGTCGTCATCATTCTTCACGCCGCCGAACACGGTATCCAACGATTTATCGGCATCAAAGGTAACTTTACCGCCTATACTGACTTCTGTTTTATCGCCGTTAAATTGACCAAAGAATTTCCCTTCGACTTTGCCGTTTTTACCATCGGATTCGGCAGTGCCTGAGAAATCAACGCCGTTGATGCCTACATCTTTCATCACAACGTCCGGACCGTAATCAGCATTACCTAAAATCGTGCCGCCGAGTTTGTTGGTGTTGAAATTGGCTGTCAGCAGTGAAAGTTTGGGCGTGTTTTTTTCAGACGACCCGGAGGATTTGCCCGGATCGTAGGTTGAGGTAACGATATTGCCGTTGCGGACGCGGACAGCCCAAACTTCGTATGTAGTCTTGCCTTTTGCCACTGTACTGTCTGACGGAGTGTAATAAGACGGTTTCGCCGTTCCGACGGGTTTGCCGCCGATAAACAGGTCTGCCGTGCCGTCTGCATTTATCCATGCGCCGAATTTGAGGTGGTCCTGTTTGGTTGCCGGTGCATAGGTGAATTGTCCCGAACTACTGCAACAGACAAACAGTTTGCCACCTTCAGATAAAGGTTGTCCTTCATGGCGTGTACGAAGGGCATAAGACGGGCTGGAATATGATGGGACAATCGGATCAGAATATGAACTAATATTGTAATAGTTACCAGAAGGGGTTTGATAGACATATTGTTTATCGGTATAGCTGTAGCCCCATGATGTTTTCACTTCGAGTTCCGCTTCACGCAGACTGCCGCCTTTACCGGAAAGGGTATTAATGGTCTTTACTGCATTGCTTTCATCGCTCAGCTTAACATTGGCAATAGGTTGCGCTGTCGGAATAGCAACGGGAACTTTGGGTTCAGATGCACCTCCACCTGCACATGCAGTCAAAATAAAGGTAGTTGCAATAGGCACTATAAATACATTAATTTTCATAACCAATCTCTCTAAAATACAAGCTTCTCAGATACAATAATGATAAGTATTACTAATAATATGCAATATTGTGTAACAAAT
>NZ_JBQCWY010000211.1:0-4797 GCF_051956955.1 Neisseria sp. P0021.S005
TAGCGACAAACGCCGCCAATATCGCCAAAGGCATCAACTTCGGCGGTACCGCCGGCAGCAACAACTACGCATTGGGCGACACCATCAATGTCAAAGGCGACAGCAACATCATCAGCGAAACCGTAGCCGGTGGTGCACAGCTGAAACTGGCCAAAGACATCATCGTTGACAGCGTGACCGCAGGCGACAGCAAACTGAATTCAGACGGCCTCACCATTACCGGTGGCCCGAGTGTGACCAAGTCAGGCATCCATGCCGCCGGCAACAAGATCACCAACGTTGCCGCCGGTACCGATGACAACGACGCCGTCAACTACAGCCAGCTGAAACAGCAAAGCGCCGCCGCCCGTACCGAAGTACGTGCCGGTACCAACATCAAAGACGTGGTTAAAACCGTCGACACTAACGGCCAAGACGTTTACACCGTCAACGCCAAAGGCGCGACTGCGAGCGCCGGTTCGAGCAAAGTGACCGTTACCGCCGCTGAAAAGGCCGACAACGTGACCGACTACAGCATCGATTTGGCTGACGGCACCAAAGCCGAAATCCAAAAAGGTGTGGATGCCAAAACCGCCGTTGACAGCAAAGGCCTGACCTTCAACGGCGACAGCGGCAGCACCAATGTCGAAAAACTCGGCTCCACCGTGACCGTTGCCGGCGACGACAACATCACCACCGAAGCCCAAGACGATAAAGTGACCGTTAAGCTGAAAAAAGACCTGGTAGTGAACAGCGTCGAAGCCGGCGACACCACCGTGAACAACGACGGTGTGAAAGTAGGCGACGATGTCGCATTGACCCAAGACGGTGTTAAAGCGGGTGATGTCAAACTGACCAAAGACGGTTTGAACAACGCCGGCAAGAAGGTTACCAACGTAGCCGACGGTGACCTCAATGCCAACAGCAAAGACGCCGTTAACGGCAGCCAACTGTTTGCGACCAACCAAAACGTAGCGACAAACGCCGCCAATATCGCCAAAGGCATCAACTTCGGCGGTACCGCCGGCAGCAACAACTACGCATTGGGCGACACCATCAATGTCAAAGGCGACAGCAACATCATCAGCGAAACCGTAGCTGGTGGCGCACAGCTGAAACTGGCCAAAGACATCATCGTTGACAGCGTGACCGCAGGCGACAGCAAACTGAATACAGACGGCCTCACCATTACCGGTGGCCCGAGTGTGACCAAGTCAGGCATCAATGCCGCCAGCACCAAGATCACCAATGTTGCCGCCGGTACCGATGACAACGACGCGGTCAACTACAGCCAGCTGAAGCAGCAAAGCGCCGCCGCCCGTACCGAAGTTGCAGCCGGTACCAACATCAAAGACGTGGTTAAAGGAGTCGGCAATAAAGGCCAAGACGTTTACACCGTCAACGCCAAAGGCACGACTGCGAGCGCCGGTTCGAGCCAAGTGACCGTTACCGCCGCTGAAAAGGCCGACAACGTGACCGACTACAGCATCGACTTGGCTGATGACACCAAAGCCGAAATCCAAAAAGGCGTAGATGCCAAAACCACCGTTGACAGCAAAGGCCTGACCTTCAACGGCGACAGCGGCAGCACCAATGTCGAAAAACTCGGCTCCACCGTGACCGTTGCCGGCGACGACAACATCACCACCGAAGCCCGAGACGATAAAGTGACCGTTAAGCTGAAAAAAGACCTGGTAGTGAACAGCGTCAAAGCCGGCGACACCACCGTGAACAACGACGGCGTTAAGATCGCAGGCGGTCCTAGCCTGACCAAGTCCGGTATCGATGCCGCCGGCAAGAAGGTTACCAACGTAGCCGACGGTGACCTCAATGCCAACAGCAAAGACGCCGTCAACGGCAGCCAACTGTTTGCGACCAACCAAAACGTAGCGACCAACGCCGCCAATATCGCCAAAGGCATCAACTTCGGCGGTACCACCGGCAGCAACAACTACGCATTGGGCGACACCATCAATGTCAAAGGCGACAGCAACATCATCAGCGAAACCGTAGCCGGTGGCGCACAGCTGAAACTGGCCAAAGACATCACCGTTGACAGCGTGACCGCAGGCGACAGCAAACTGAATTCAGACGGCCTCACCATTACCGGTGGCCCGAGTGTGACCAAAGCAGGCATCAATGCCGCCGGCAACAAGATTACCAACGTTGCCCCGGGTACCGATGACACCGACGCCGTCAACTACAGCCAGCTGAAACAGCAAAGCGCCGCCGCCCGTACCGAAGTTGCCGCCGGCACCAACATCAAAGACGTGGTGAAAACCACCGGCGCCAACGGCCAAGACGTTTACACCGTCAACGCCAAAGGCACGACCGCGAGCGCCGGTTCGAACAAAGTGACCGTCACTGCTTCAGCAGAAGACGCGAACAACGTGACCGACTACAGCATCGACTTGGCGCAAGATACCAAAGACGACATCCAAAAAGGTGTGGACGCCAAAAACACTGTTGACACCAAAGGCCTGACCTTCAACGGCGACAGCGGCAGCACCAATGTCGAAAAACTGGGTTCTACCGTGACCGTTGCCGGCGACGACAACATCACCACCGAAGCCCAAGACGATAAAGTGACTGTTAAGCTGAACAAAAACCTGGTAGTAGACAGCGTCAAAGCCGGCGACACCACCGTGAACAACGACGGTGTGACCGTCGCAGGCGGTCCTAGCCTGACCAAGTCCGGTATCGATGCCGCAGGCAACAAAGTGACCAACGTAGCGGATGGCGACCTTAATGCCAACAGCAAAGATGCCGTTAACGGCAGCCAACTGTTTGCGACCAACCAAAACGTCGCGACCAACGCCGCCAATATCGCCAAAGGCATCAACTTCGGCGGTACCAGCGGCAGCAACAACTACGCATTGGGCGACACCATCAATGTCAAAGGCGACAGCAACATCATCAGCGAAACCGTAGCCGGTGGTGCACAGCTGAAACTGGCCAATGTATTGAATGTCGGTCAAGCAGCTCCGGTGAAAATCGATGGCGATAAAGGCGAAGTCAGCGGCTTGAGCAATACGACTTTGGGTGGTAGCGACTTTGCCCAAGGCAAACGTGCGGCGACTGAAGAGCAGCTGAATGCGGCCCAAGATCAGTTGGTGAATGTATTGGGTGGCAATGCGGCCAATAATGGCGGCAATATCAGCATGACCGATATTGGCGGTACTGGTGAGAACAACATCCACGATGCAATCAAAGCCGTTAATGCAACTGCCAATCTGCCTTTGACTTTCGGCGGCGACAGCGGCAAAGACGTTGAACGCAAACCGGGTACGAAGCTGAATATTGTTGGCGGTCAAACCGATGCAGCCAAACTTTCAGACGGCAATATCGGCGTTGTAGCGAATGGCTCTGATAAGTTGGAAGTCAAATTGGCTAAAGACTTGGTAGTAGACAGCGTGAAAGCCGGCGATACCACAGTTAATACCGATGGCGTGAAAGTTGGCGATGTCAATCTGACTAAAGCCGGCTTGAACAACGGCGGTAACAAGATTACCAACGTTGCAGCCGGTACCGATGATACTGATGCGGTGAATGTTGCTCAGTTGAACAAAGCTGCGGCTGCGGCTAAGACCGAAGTCGTTCAAGGCGATAACATTGTTGTTACTCAGGATGTCGGCGCCAATGGCCAAACCATTTACAAAGTGGCTACCGATAAAAACCTGAAAGTTGACAGCGTTACCGCAGGTGATACCGTGATGAATAATGACGGTGTGAAAGTTGGCGATGATGTTGCATTGAACAAAGACGGCTTGAAAGCAGGTGATGTGAACCTGACCAAGGCTGGCTTGAACAATGGCGGCAACAAGATTACCAACGTTGCGGCCGGTACGGATGACACCGATGCAGTCAATGTTTCTCAACTGAAACAAGCTGCTGCTGCGTCTAAGACTGAAGTCGTTCAAGGTAAGAACATCGTTGTGACTGAAAAAACAGGTGACAAAGGTCAGACTGTTTATGAAGTTGCTACCGATAAAGACTTGGACGTTGACAGCGTGAAAGCCGGTGATACCGCAGTGAATACTGACGGTGTCAAAGTGGGTGATGATGTTGCATTGAACAAAGACGGCTTGAAAGCAGGCAAGGTAAACCTGACTAAAGACGGCTTGGACAATGCGGGCAACAAAGTAACCAACGTAGCGGATGGCGACATCAATGCCAACAGCAAAGATGCCGTTAACGGCAGCCAACTGTTTGCGACCAACCAAAACGTAGCCAACAACGCCGCCAATATCGCCAAAGGCATCAACTTCGGCGGTACCAGCGGCAGCAACAACTACGCGTTGGGCGACACCATCAACGTTAAAGGCGACAGCAACATCATTAGCGAAACCGTAGCCGGTGGTGCTCAACTGAAGTTGGCTGACGAGATTAGCGTGAAGACAGTGAATGCCGATACCTTCAAAGCAGGCGATACTGTGATGAATAACGACGGCGTGAAAGTCGGCGATAAAGTTGCGTTGAACAAAGACGGTCTGACCGCAGGCAACACCGTGGTCAACAACGATGGCGTAACCATCGCTGCACCGACTGAAAACAATCCGAACAACCAAATCAAACTGTCTCCTGTCGGTCTGAATAACGGCGGCCAACGCATTACCAACGTGGCTCCGGGTAAAGACGGTACAGATGCGGCAAACGTGAACCAGTTGATTGGTTTGGGTACCGAGTTGCAGAACAACATCAACCAAGTAGGTAAGAAAGCCTACGCGGGTGTGGCCGGTGCGATTGCCCAAGGCTCGATTCCGCAAGTAACCCGTCCGGGTGCGACCGGTATCGGTGTCGGCAGCGGCTACTACGGTG
>NZ_JBQCWY010000212.1:0-4727 GCF_051956955.1 Neisseria sp. P0021.S005
TGTACCAGCAGCGCCACCGTGGTGATGGATGAAGACGATTACCACCGCATCAAAGGCCTGTTGGGCAAATGGCCTCATGCCGCCAGCCGCAGTATCGAAAAACGCAACGGCGCATCCGGTGGCGAGACTTCCTCCAAAACCTTCCGCGTGGTCTTGCCTGCCGACGGCGACACCTCCGCCCAGCTTGATGCCTTGGGCAGCCGCGGCTTTAGCGGCAGCATTCACAACGGCGAAATCAGCATTGACGTAACACGCAGCCGCTCTTCCGCCCAAGTTTTGATTTCACGCTTGTCCAGCGCAGGTTTCGGCGGCGCACGCATTGTTGAGCAGGAAGACAGAAGCGCACCCGATACCGGTTTGAGCGTGGCGCGCATGACCGTGGTCTTTATGGCGGTTGACGAGCGCGATGCCCAAGACATTAGAAACATTGTCGGCCGTTATGGAAAATTGAACATGAAAACCTGCCGATAATCAGGTCTATTCAGTTTCAGACGGCCTAATCAGCAGTTGGAAAAGCCTGATAAACCGAACGCCACAAAACACGAAACCCACTGTATCGGCAGTGGGTTTCATGTTTTTCGGTTTTGAGTATCTGATATAAAGGGGAACAGGTATGTTTCGTATATGCGCACTCCGAGTATCAAGAGATAATGGGGAAGAGGGGGATAAAATCTGTCGTTTAATGGCTCGGATTAGGACGTCTTCCGAGTGAGTTTGATTATACGCTAATAATAACTATTATCAATAGCAAAACTAAAAAAATAAGGGATTTTTTTGTAGTAGATTGTTTTGTATGGAAATTAAGTTTCTGTATTGGCTTTGCCATGATTGAAAAGGCCGTCTGAACGTCAAACGAACAGGCCGATTGAAATAGGGTAAGGCAAACATTTCAACCCTATATTTCAGACGGCCTTTTGATTTGTTTCAATCACTCATAAACCCAAGCAATCAACATATCCAAAGCCATATAAAATACCGTATAATCAAGACCAAATTAACTTTGCCTGCTTGTCGGGCCGTCTGAAAAATCATGCAACAAACCTACGCCGCCGTACAGCGAGATTTGCTCGAAGCCAACCATCTTTCCCCCGATTTGCTCGCCCAAAGCCTGAGCATTATCGGCGCCAACCATGTCGATTATGCCGACATCTATTGTCAGCGCACTGCCTATGAAAGTTGGCATTTGGAAGAAGGCATCGTCAAATCGGGCAGCTTCCAAATTGATCAGGGCGTGGGCGTGCGTGCCGTTTCGGGCGATAAAACCGCTTTTGCCTACGCCGACAGCCTGTGTATCGATTCGATCAACCGCTCTGCCAAAGCCGTGCGCGTGATTGGTGCGGCCGGCAACGAGGCCAGCGTCAAAGTGCCGACACCTGCCTACGGCAAGCCTGTCCACATGGCGATTGACCCTATTGCCAGCCTTGATTCCGCTGCCAAAGTCGCGCTGTTGAACAAAGTTGAAACGCTGGCCAAAGCCGCCGATCCGCGTATCGTGCAAGTGATGGCCGGTTTGACCTGCGAATACGACATGGTGTACATCGCCCGTCTGGACGGCAAACACGCTGCCGACATCCGCCCGATGGTACGCATGAACGTAACCGTCATTGCCAAGCAAGGCGAGCGTCGCGAGCAGGGCAGCGCGGGTGGTGGCGGACGTTATGATTTGGCGTATTTCGATGAAAACTTGGTGCATCGGTTTGTCGATTCCGCCGTCAAACAAGCCCTGACCAATCTCGAATCCCGTCCTGCGCCTGCCGGCGAGATGACCGTCGTTTTGGGCAACGGCTGGCCGGGCGTGTTGCTGCACGAAGCGGTCGGACATGGTTTGGAAGGCGATTTCAACCGCAAAGAAACCAGCGTTTTCTCCGGCAGAATCGGCGAGCGCGTGGCCGCCAAAGGCGTGACCGTTGTGGATCAAGGCGATATTGCCGACAGACGCGGTTCGCTCAATATCGACGACGAAGGCAACGAAACCCGCCGCACCGTATTGATTGAAGACGGTATTTTGGTCGGCTATATGCAGGACGAAACCAACGCCCGCTTGATGGGTACGCAATCGACCGGCAACGGTCGCCGCGAAAGTTACGCTTCTGCGCCTATGCCGCGCATGACCAATACCTTTATGGAAAACGGCGGCTATGAGCCGGAAGAAATCATCGCGTCCATCGACAAGGGCATTTATGCCGTCAATTTCGGCGGCGGACAAGTGGACATTACCAGCGGCAAGTTCGTGTTCAGCGCATCCGAAGCGTGGTGGGTGGAAGGCGGCAAGCTGCAATATCCTGTCAAAGGCGCGACCATCATCGGCAACGGCCCCGAAGTGCTGAAACATGTTTCCATGATAGGCAACGACACTGCGCTCGACAGCGGTATCGGCGTCTGCGGCAAAGAAGGGCAGAGTGTTCCTGTCGGCGTCGGACAACCGACCCTGAGGATTGATGCCGGACTGACCGTCGGCGGTAGCGAAATTTAAACGGCAGGCCGTCTGAAAGGTTTCAGACGGCCTTTTACATTAGGATAAAACCATGCAGGAACAGAATCGGAAATCAAGTTTTCTCATAGTGATGTTGCTGGTGTCGGTTGCCCTGTGGATCGCGTCTTTGTCCAATGTTGCATTTTATTTGGGCAATCATGAAAGCATGAAGGGTTTGACCGTTTTGATTTTGGGGTCGATATTTGCTTCTTTGGACATCAGATATTGTGCGGCCTATGCTAATTATGTTTGGTTGGCGGCCATTGTTTTGTTGGCGTTGCGGAAGAAGGTCGTGCCTGTCCATGCGGCACTTTGGGGCTTGGCGCTGGTGGCTTTCAGTGTGAAAGCCGTACACGTTGATGAAGCAGGGAATACATCGGATATTATGCGCTACGGTGCAGGATTTTATTTGTGGTATGCCGCATTTGCGGTTGCCACCATCGGCACGTTTGCCGGAAAGAATAAGGAAAGAAAAGCAACAATGCTGGCAGATGGGACGAAAAATGACGCTTGATGAATGGCTGCGCCAATCGGCGCTGCCCAAAAATGAAGCGCGGATGTTGTTGCAATATGCACTGGGTTACACGCGCGCGCAACTGGTTACACGCGGTACGGACGATTTGGCAGACTCTGCCCTGCAAACCTTGGAGGCTTTGGCTCAACGCCGTCTGAAAGGCGAGCCGATGGCCTATCTGTTGGGCGAACGCGAGTTTTACGGGAGACGTTTTGCCGTCAATCCCCATGTGCTGATTCCACGCCCTGAAACCGAGCATTTGGTGGAAGCCGTGCTCAAACGCTTGCCGCCGCAAGGCCGTGTGTGGGACTTGGGGACGGGCAGCGGCGCCATTGCCGTGACCGTCGCGCTTGAACGCGTTGATGCTGATGTTCGCGCATCCGACATCAGCGTTGGTGCTTTGGATACTGCCCGTCAAAATGCGGCCGAATTGGGCGCAAAAGTCGAGTTTGCGCAGGGTTCGTGGTTTGATACCGACAGGCCGTCTGAAGGCCGATATGATGTGATTGTTTCCAATCCGCCGTACATCGAGGACGGCGATGAACATTTGTCGCAAGGCGATTTGAGGTTTGAACCGCAAAATGCGTTGACCGACTTTTCAGACGGCCTCAGCCATATCCGCCACATTACCCAAGAAGCCCCCAAATACTTGAAAGCCAACGGCTGGCTGCTGTTTGAACACGGCTACGACCAAGGCGAAGCAGTGCGGAACATTATGCTTGAGAACGGTTTTGCCGAAGTGGCAACCGAACAGGATTTGGCTGGATTGGATAGGGTAACGCTGGGGCGTTTGCCTGCTTAATGGGCATGATTTGTCGAAATATAAAAAAGGGCGTGTCGATCACGCCCTTTTGGTTTTCTGGTTTGTCTGTTCAGACGGCCTGGTTTAACGCCAAGCAGCGACGAACTCCGCCCAATGTTGTTTTTCTTCGGCTTGTGCGGCCAGATAATGTTTGATGCGTTTAATTTCGACTTCGTATTCGTCGGCATCGAGCGCGCCGCTCATCATGCGAAAGCGCATGTACATCAGGTAGGTATTGGCGGCATCGGTTTCACAATAATCGCGGATGTCTTTCAGACGGCCTGCATGATAAGCGTCCCAAACTTTGCTGCCGTCCATACCCAGTTTGCCGGGGAAGCCGCAGAGTTTGGCCATATCGTCCAAAGGCACGCTGGCACGCGGTTGGTAGAGGGCGAGCAAATCCATCAGGTCGCAATGGCGGGTGTGGTAGCGGCTGATGTAGTTGTTCCACTTAAAGTCGCGGCTGTCGCCAAAATCGCCGTCGCCCATGTCCCAATAGCGGGCGGCGCTGATGCCGTGTATCAGGGCGCGGTAGTGGAGGACGGGCAGATCGAAACCGCCGCCGTTCCAGCTGACAAGTTGCGGCGTATAGTTTTCGATGACCTCGAAGAACTTGGCAATCATGACTTCTTCGCTGTCTTCGGGATCGCCGATGGTACTGACGCGGATTTTGTCTTGCCCCCAGCGCATACAGCAGGAGATGGCGACGACTTGGTGCAGATGGTGTTGCATAAAGTCGCTGCCGGTTTTGGCACGGCGTTGCTGCTGGGCAAACAGGACGACTTCGTTGTCGGGCAAATCGGCTGGCAAATCGTAAAGCTGGCGGATGCCGTGTACGTCGGGAATGGTTTCAATGTCGAAGGCGAGTATCGGAGTCATGGCGTGATCGGGTTGGATAAGGGATGATGTCATTGTGGCATGACGGCGCAGATAAAAAA
>NZ_JBQCWY010000213.1:0-4698 GCF_051956955.1 Neisseria sp. P0021.S005
AGGATGCAGGCCTGATTGGCCAAATCTTGAAAGTCGAGTGTGCCGTTTTCCGCTAAGAGCCGGATGATACGCCATTGCTGGTCAGTAATATTGGCTTGGTTCAGAATAGGGCGGAATTGGGTCATCAATGCTTCCCGTGCCTGAATCAGACCGATATTGATAGATGCATGTTTAGATTGGTTGGGCATTACTAAGTCTCCGGTGTTATCAAAAATCAAACCGTTGAAGCGTGAGGTAGATTGATAAAGGCGAATATTGCTGTTTTAAGGCTGCCGTCGGCAGCCGGGTCATGGGAACAAAAGCATCACTGCCACAATATTAGATGAAGATCTCTAACAGTTTGTTTTGATAATAATGTTTCCAATTGTTCTTATGGTTATATCTTAGTCTATTTTCTTTATAATCTCAACAAAATCATATGTTATCGGGAAAGAGATAGTTTATTTATTTATGAAGTGGAATAGGATAAAAATATTCGGCGAAGATGATTCTTTGGATTTTCTATTTTTGGTGGATTTTCAATGAATTTAGCCGAAGATGTCTGCTAAGTAAATTCTGATTTTTAAGCCGATGTAGCTAGAAAGCCCGGATGTGTGATGAATCATTTTGCCATCTTTTAATATGATAATGGTCGGTGTGACGGCTATATTCCATTTTTGAGCCATCAGGCCGTCTGAATCATTGAAATTTGGAAAGGATAGGTTGTTTTCTTGCATATGGTGGGCAATGTCCGTGTCGCTTCCGGAGCGCAAGGCTACGCCCAATGTTGGGATATTGTCTTGGTGCAGTTTTTCTATGGTTGATGATGTGTATGAACAAATACGACACCAGCTACCCCAAAAATAAACGACGGCAACCCGATTTTGGCTGAAGGATTGAAGGGAAGTGGTTTGCCCATCGGTTAAAGTAATGGTTTGTGCCGCTGATTGTAAGGGCTGGTTAGGCTTGCGTACCCAGTCGACAATCAAGGAGAGCAAAATGAAAATAATCACGGCCTGAAGCAATGATTTGGCGTAGTGGAGCAGGGTTTTCATCATATATTGCGGAGGATATTGGATTATTGTTTTATAAATGAAAAAAGCCTTGCAGAGCAAGGCTTTTTGATTCGATTCTGAAAACGTATTAACGTTTGGAGAATTGTTTTGCGCGACGTGCTTTGCGCAAACCAGGTTTTTTACGTTCAACTTCACGAGCATCGCGAGTAACGAAGCCTGCTTGAGACAGGGCTGGTTTCAGGGCTGCGTCGAAGTCGATCAGGGCGCGGGTAATGCCGTGACGGATGGCGCCGGATTGACCGGTTTCGCCGCCACCGGTTACGTTAACTTTGATGTCGAAAGATTCGGCATTTTCAGTCAGAACCAGAGGTTGACGTACAACCATGCGGCTGGTTTCACGTGCGAAGAATTCGTCAACGGGACGGCCGTTTACGATGATTTGGCCGGTACCTTTAGTCAAGAATACACGAGCCACTGAACTTTTGCGGCGGCCTGTGCCGTAGTAGTATTTACCGTTCATGTCGTGTCCTTATTATTTCAGTTCCAAAACTTTAGGTTGTTGTGCAGCGTGGCCGTGTTCGGCGCCAGCGTACACTTTCAGTTTTTTGATCATGGCGTAGCCCAGAGGACCTTTAGGCAACATGCCTTTTACGGCTTGTTCCAAAGCGCGGCCTGGGAATTGCTCTTGCATTTCGCGGAAAGTACGCTCGTAGATGCCACCTGGGAAACCAGAGTGACGGAAGTATTTTTTGTCTTCGAATTTAGCACCGGTCACGCGCAGTTTGTCTGCGTTGATGACGATGATGTAGTCGCCAGTATCAACGTGAGGGGTGTATTCGGGTTTGTGTTTGCCGCGCAGACGGTGTGCGACTTCGGCTGCGACACGACCCAGAACTTTGTCTTCTGCGTCAATGACGAACCATTCGCGCTTCACCTCGTGGGGTTTTGCAGAGAAGGTTTTCATGGTTGGAATCCAGATATATATAGAAAGTTATGGATTTTAAAGAGGAGATTGGTTTTTGTCAATCTTAATTGAGTGTGTTTGATGCATGAATATGCGGTTTTTTCAGACGGCCGGAAATCTTTACGAAAGTCTTTACTTGGAAAGGGAAAAGCCACACCTGTCGGTATGGCTTTTTTTAGGGAATCCCCACGAGTGCCGTTTAGGCTGAATCCGCTTGAACCTTGCTGACAAGGCGGTCACCTCGGGTAGTTTCGGGTGCGTCCAATAAACGGACGCTCGCGCCCACTACAGCTCCCGGCAACCTAAAGCGAACGTATTGGTTCAAAGGAATATATGCCTTCGCGAACACCGCAGGGAAAAGGGGGAAATCAGTTTTGCTCCAAGCGCGCCAGTGCTTTTTGGCACGCGTTGTTCATGTCGGTTATTTTACGCTCAAATTCACCGATTGCCAAATCGTCGTTGAGGGTGGTTTTCAAGAGGTCGTGCACGACGTTGAGGGCTGCCATGACGACGATTTTGTCTGTGCCGACGATGCGGCCGCTTTCTTTAATCGCATCGCTTTTCTTGTTGAGCATTTCAACGGCTTGCAGAAGGGTGGCTTTTTCTTCACTCGGTGTGTTGATGGTGAAGTTGACATTCATGATGTCGAGATTGACTTGTTCGATACTCACGGGGCATCCTTTTATTGTTGTGTTTCTTGGGGCAATCGGGTAATGAGGCTGCGGATTTGGTCTGCGCTTTGGGCCAGCGCGTTGCGGTAGTTTTCTTTTTCGGCAGTCAGGTTGTCAATTTTGCTTTGCAGGTCCTCTTTGAGTTTGCCGACTTGAACCAGCAAGGCTTCGCTGAGTTCGTCAATGGCCGCGTCGTGTTGGCGTTTTTGTTGCTCTTGCTCGAGTTTGAGTCTGTCGATTTCTTCGTTGAGACGGCGGTTTTCTGAAACCAGCGTTTCAAATTTTTGGACAAGTTGGTAAACGTTGATTTCCAGATTGTTCAGTGATTGGTTCATGTGTTTCCCTTCAGACGGCCTGATGGCCGCCATATTGTGCGTCAGGCCGTCTGAATGGCAGACGGCGCGACCGTTTATTCGAAGCGCGCGCTTCGTTCCATCAGTCGTTCAACGACTTGCTGCGGGGTCATTTCTTTGCGGATGAGTTGCAGCAGGGTTTGAGTGATGGGCATATCGATTTGGTATTTGGCGGCGGTGTTGAAGACTTCTTCAATGGTGCTGACGCCTTCGGAAACGTGGCCGATTTCGACAAGCACTTGATGCAACTCTTTACCCTCTGCGAGGCCTAGGCCGACGCGGCGGTTGCGCGAGAGTGCGCCGGTACAGGTCAGGATAAGGTCGCCGATGCCTGCTAAGCCCATCATGGTTTTGGGTTGTGCGCCCATGGCGATGGCAAGGCGGGTGATTTCGGCAAGGCCGCGTGTTACTAAGGCTGCGCGTGCATTGAGGCCGTATTCGAGGCCGTCTGAAAGGCCGGTGGCAATTGCCATGACGTTTTTAACGGCACCGCCCACTGCGACACCGATGACGTCGGTGCTGCCGTACAGGCGCATTACGTTGGTGTTCAGTTGGGCAGTAGTTTCTTCCACCCAGTCTTTGTTTTCGGAAGCAAACACGACGGCGCAAGGCAGTTGGGCTGCAAGTTCTTGGGCAAAGCTCGGACCTGAGAGAACGCCGATTTTTTTATTGTTAGGTAGGACTTCTTTCAGTACTTGGAAAGTCAAAAGGCCGGTATCTTGTTCAAAACCTTTGCAGGCGGCGAGAACGGGAATATCGGCGGCGTTATGCTGTTTGAGCAGCTCGGCGCTGCTTCTGAGGCCGGCTACGGAGGTAACGATCAGGGCAAGTTGGCTGTCTTTCAGCGCTTCGCCCAAATCGGCGTGAACGGTCAGGGACTCAGGGAAAGGGAAGCCGGGCAGGCCGCGTTTGTTTTCGCGATCTGCTTGCAGGGTGCGGATTTGGTCGGGATTGCGTGTCCAAAGGGCAACTTCATTGTTGTGGTGCGCAAAGTGCAACGCGAGAGCTGTACCCCACGAACCTGCGCCGATGACGGTAATTTTCATGTTTCTCTTCCATATGGGAACGGGGCTTACTTTAAAACAAACGGCTTTGGGGTGCAAGGGCGGCGTTTGTGAAAAATATTTTGTGCTGTTTAAAAAGCCTTAGGCCGTCTGAAAGTTCAGACGGCCTGCTTCGGTTTATGATTTATTGTTACCGGAATGGTAGGCATCGTAGGCGTAGTAGTCGTAGCTGTTGTTGGCTTCGCGCTTCATGCCGTTGAGGACAACACCTTTGATGTTGATGTGGTTTTGTTTGAGGCGTTCGACGCTGGCTTCAAGCTCTCGTGCACGCGTGTGCGCATAACGGCTAATCATAAGGACGGTGCCGGCATGTTGGCCGATGATGATGGCGTCGGTAACGGCCAATACGGGCGGCGTGTCCAAGATGACATAATCGTAGCGTTGGCGCGCGTGGGCGAGCAATTCGTTGAAACGGTTGTCCATCAAAAGCTCGGACGGATTGCTAGGATAGCTGCCGCTGCTGATAAGGTGGAGGTTTTCAATGCCGGTCTCTTGTACGGCTTTTGCCGGAGCTGCTTTGCCGTTGAGGATGTCAGACAAGCCGAACTCGGGGGTAAGGCCGAAGAGTCGGTCGAGGTAGCCTTTGCGCATATCGGTATCGATAAGCAGAACGCGTTTGCCTGACTGCGCCATTACGGTGGCGAGGTTGGC
>NZ_JBQCWY010000214.1:0-4665 GCF_051956955.1 Neisseria sp. P0021.S005
GTAATGTTGCCAAACGCGGCATGGATGTGATTGAAGCCATTTTGAATAAAGGCCTGCCTTACATTTCCGGCCCGCAATGGCTTGCTGAAAACGTATTACACCATCATTGGGTACTCGGTGTAGCCGGAACACACGGCAAAACGACCACAGCCTCCATGCTGGCATGGGTCTTAGAATATGCCGGCCTTGCACCGGGCTTCCTCATCGGCGGCGTACCGGAAAACTTCAGCGTTTCCGCCCGCCTGCCGCAAACGCCGCGCCAAGACCCGAACAGCAAATCGCCGTTTTTCGTTATCGAAGCCGATGAATACGATACCGCCTTTTTTGACAAACGCTCCAAATTCGTACACTACCGTCCGCGTACCGCCATTTTGAACAATCTGGAATTTGATCACGCCGATATTTTTGCCGATTTGGGCGCCATTCAAACCCAATTCCATCATTTGGTACGCACCGTGCCGTCTGAAGGCCTCATCGTCTGCAACGGCCAGCAGCAAAGCCTGCAAGATACTCTAGACAAAGGCTGCTGGACGCCCGTAGAGAAATTCGGTACCGAACAAGGCTGGCAGGTTGGTACCGTCCATGCCGACGGCTCGTTTGATGTACGCCATCACGGCGAAACGGTCGGACACGTCGCTTGGGAACTGATGGGCGAACACAACCGCATGAACGCCCTCGCCGTTATCTCTGCCGCGCGTCATGCCGGAGTCGATATTCAGACGGCCTGCGAAGCTTTGAGTGCATTTAAAAACGTCAAACGCCGTATGGAAATCAAAGGTACAGTAAACGGCATCACTGTTTACGACGACTTTGCCCACCATCCGACCGCCATCGAAACCACCATCGAAGGCTTACGTCAGCGCGTCGGTAACGCACGCATCCTCGCCGTCCTCGAGCCACGTTCCAACACCATGAAGCTCGGCACCATGAAAGCCGCCCTGCCCGCAAGCTTAAACGATGCAGACCAAGTATTCTGCTACGCCGGCGGCGTGGACTGGGACGTCGCCGAAGCCCTCGCACCTTTAGGCGGCAAGCTGCATGTGGGCAAAGACTTCGATGCCTTTGTTGCCGAAATCGTGAAAAATGCCGAAGCAGGCGACCATATTTTGGTCATGAGCAATGGCGGTTTCGGCGGAATACACGGAAAGCTGCTGGAAGCGTTGAAATAAAGGTTTGTTGAAAATTTTGAATGATTGAGGCCGTCTGAAAACCGGAATTTGGTTTTCAGACGGCCTTTTGGTTGTGAAGTAATGAGATGGGGAAAAACCGATATTTCCGGCGAATCAGGTTTGGTTATAAACCAAGCCGGATTTGCCGTTTGCCTTTATTTGGATTTTTTGGGCGGCTTGGTATTTTGGCTTTCTATTGCCTTTCGGTATAGGTCAAACAGAAAGGTGACGCGTTCTGCCTCATCGTCAGTGTTTTTGCCTTTTTTGTAGCCGTAGGCTTTATCTACTGCTTTGTCGAGGGTGGCGTGTGCTTTGACGAGGTCGGGATAGCCTGCGTCGGACGCATAAAGTTCGGCGAGCGTAGGGGGAGGCAGATCGTTAGCAAGCGCATCGGCACGGTATTTCTCGCGAGTGTCAAGGATGGCTTGGGCGGCAGCTTCGATGGCGGAACGGAGGGGATTGTTTTCAGACGGCCTTGGCGTTTCGCCTTTTTTGCCCGAAGCTTCCTGACAGGCAGTTTCGTCATCGTTGGGTTTACGGCAGCTTTCTGGGAAGGGAAAGTTGTTGTACACAATTAAACTGGAATAGCTGTAATCGCTTTTCAGACGGCCTGAAACAGTACGCATAAAGGCATTATGCATGGTGGAGCAGAGAATGCCAAAGTGGTAAAGAGTGGCATTAGGTAACATGAATAGCTTATCTCCGGCAATAGTTTGGGAATCCAAATAGCCGATGGGAATGAAACGGCGATTTTCAGAAGATACTTTAGGGATGGCAAGATAATTGCCGTCTGAAATATTGCGTAATTGCTGGAAAAGCCAAGGAGTCATAGCATCTTTTTGAGTTTGCTTATCTTTACTAGCCTCACGCATGGCTTTGACTGCCTGAATACGGGCTTGGACTTGAGGCATCTGTTTCAGGTCGTGGTTGCGTTTGACATCAGGTACGCCGTTAAACCAAATGCACCAACGTTCGATACCATTAAGGAATTCGTTACCCATCGAGAAGGCACGGATGTAGTTTGCCGCCAATGGTTCGGTAGCAATCAAGGCTTCTTTTTCATCGGTGGAAAGGATAAGGTTGCCGCCTTCGGTAGGCTTGCCTCCACTAACCATTTCAATTTCTCCGCTGATTTGGGTTTTGCGCTTGGCAATAATCAAATCGGGCGCATCAATCAGATAAGGATTGATGTTGGCTACGGCGTGTTTTTGGGGTTCACCTTTGATGTCGGGATAGTCGTAGAGGTATTTGGGCAGAGCGGGATTTGCCGAAGCGTTTGCGCCGCCGTTTTCAGACGACGTTTGCGGTTTGCGGCTAAAGCCGACGATGATGCAATGGACGGCGGCTTTGCCTGCGGCTTGGCTCGTCCATTGGAAGGTACGGTGGGCAAAGTTGATTTCGATGCCTTGGTTCAAAAGGCTGCCCCAGAGGATTTCGACCTGCTGGCCTTGGCAGATGGAATTGGTGGAGACAAATGCCGTCTGAACTTGGGAATTCTGCGCCATGATGCCGGCGGCTTTGACATACCAGTTGCAGACGTAATCCAACAGGCCGTAGCCTTTGATATGGCCGCAAATGCTTTCGAGGTCGTTTTTCTGCTCTTTAGTTTGGTAGGTCGAGCCGATAAAGGGCGGATTGCCGAAGATGTAGTCTGCCGCCTGCCAAGGTGTGCGGAGGCTGTTGGCGTGGATGATTTCGGCGGCGTCTTCGAGCGGCAGCGTATGGCAGGCGACTTCGCCGTCGAAGCGGATTTGCGTGCGGATGTTGCATTGGTGGTTTTTGAGCCACATGGCGGTACGGGCGATAAGGACGGCAAATTCGTCTATTTCGATGCCGTGGAATTGTTTCAGACGGCATTGGACGGACGGGCTGTCGAATAAGCCGCCTGCTTTGTCTTTGAGCGCTTCGGCGATGATGTCGTCTTCAAGGGCGCGGATGCGGTCGTAGGCAACGATAAGGAAATTGCCACAGCCGCAGGCCGGGTCTAGGAACTGCAGGTTTTGGATTTTTTGGTAGAAGGCGGCGAGTTTTTTGGCTTTGTCGCGTTTGAGGGCTTTGACGGCTTCAAATTCGGCGCGCAGGTTTTCTAAAAAAAGGCCGTTGATGACTTTGTCGATGTTGGCGGCTTCGGTGTAGTGTGCGCCTGCTTCGCGCCGCTCTTGTGCGTCCATGACGGATTGGAAGAGCGTGCCGAAGATTTCTGGACTGATGTTGCGCCAGTCGAAATTACCGCAGTCGATTAAGGCGTGGTGCTGCTTGTCGGTGAAGTCGAAAGTGCGCAGGCGTTCTTTGAAAAGGCCGCCGTTGACGTATTCGAAACCTTTAAATTTTTCGCTTTGGGTCTTGCTGCGCTTTTGGTCGGGTGTGTTGAGGAATTCAAAGAGTTGATTGAGCTTGTCGCCAAGCATATCGGCCTCTTTGCAGCTTTCTAAAAAGTCTTGAAAGAGGTAGTTGCGCTGGAAAACGGCGCTGTCGTCGGCAAAAAAGAGGAAAAGCAGGCGCGTGATGAAGAGCCTGAGTTCGTGTTCTTCGTAAATGCCCTCTTCCTGCAAGGCATCGTGCAGTCTGCCAATGGCCGTCGCCGCTTGAATATTGGCTTCTTCTTGAATTTGGCGGACTTTGGCTTCGATGCCGAACATAAAGTCGAAAACGCCGCGCGTAATGTATTCGGGCAATTCTTCCAACGGGAATTGCCATTGGTTTTCTACGCCTTCTTTAGGATCGCGACGATAAAGGTGGAAATGGGCAAAATCGCTGACGGCGTAATATTCAGGTAAGGCAGACGGCTTGGTGCGCTCGATTTCCTGCAAATAACGCTCCGCCTGTTCTTTGGCTTTGGCTAGGTTTTTGTTGGCGGATTTGTGTTCTGCCAGGAAGATGCCTTCCCAAAAGACATCGACAAATTGGGTGTTGTTGCTCGGGTCTTTAACGGCATATTCGAAGTGGACGACGTTTTTGCGATCAATGCCGAAAATCGCAAAAAATTCATTCCAAAAAGTGTCTTTTTCACGGCGTTCGTCGGTTTGGTTTTTATAGTGGTCGGCGAAATTTTGTGCAGCGCTTTGGAGTTGGAGCAGGGTTTTCATGACTTTATGGAATGAATGTATTGTATAAATGGATGGGGCGTTATTATAACGGTTTGCGTTAAAAAGGTCGTCTGAAACCTCTTTTCAGACGACCTTTCTTCTTTCTGGTTATCAATATTTAACCGCAACCACCGCATTTGCCGCAGCCACTGCTGCAGTCGCGTTTTTTCGGTTTGAACACGAATTTTCGCAAGAGGAAGAATACGCAGGCGAGCATAATCAAGCCGACGATAATATATTGAGTCATGACGATAGTATCCTTGAAGAAAGTTGGTAAACCACAAATGCGGCAAAATAAGCCATCAGGAACAAATAGCCTGTAATCATAAGCATATTTTTCGTGGATTTGGTTTCGCGTCTAATCACGGTCAAAGTCGCGGCACACATCGGAGCATACACATACCAAGCCA
>NZ_JBQCWY010000215.1:0-4663 GCF_051956955.1 Neisseria sp. P0021.S005
TACGCAATGATGCCGAGTTTGCGCCGTCTTCATTAATCAGCGAGCTGCTGGATACCATCGCCGCCATGACGGGGAAAAGCGGGCGTGAGTTGTCGGAGAAATGGGTGAAACATCATCCTTTGCAGGCTTTTTCGCGCCGTTATTTCCAAAAGGACGCGCTTTCAGACGGCCTCTTCAGTACGCGCCAAGATTATGCCGATGCGTTGAACCAACCGCAAGCGGAAGCGCAGCCGTTTTTCCGTGAGGCTTTAAGTCAGGAAGAGCCGGGCAAAACCATTCATCAGGGCGAGCTCGTCAGTTTTTGGCGCAACCCTGTCAAAGTTTGGCTGAAGAAAAATTTAAGCTGGGATCAGCCGTATTTGGACGGCGCATGGGAATCTGCCGAACCGTTTGAGCCGCAACATGAGGGTCGGATTGCCGATGCCTATTTGGATGCGCGGCGCAAAGGGGAAGATTTTGAAGATACGGCCATTCGGCTGAATGCCGAAAGCCTGATGCCGGTAGGCGAATTGGGCAGTTTGTGGCAGAAGCAGTATCAAATATCTGCAAAAAACATGGATGCCGAGCTGATACGCAGTGACAAAAGGCCGTCTGAACCTTATGAAGAATCCTTTGACGACTTGGTTTTACAAGGCACCATCGGCAATCTTTACGAATGCGGCCGCATTGTGTTCCTAAACCAAAAAGACAATGCGCCCAACCGCATTGCCCGTTTATTGGAGCATTTGATTTTTTGTGCCGTCGCCCCTAAATCCGTTGCAAACCGACAAACCCATATTGTCAGCTTGGGACAGACCGAAACCTATGCTGCCATCGAGCAACAAACAGCAAAAGAACTTTTGAAAGAATGGCTGGTATATTTCCGAATCGGACAAAATACCCCCTTGCCGTTTTTTGCCAAAACCAGTCTTGCCGCTGCGGAGGAGTACAACAAGAAAGAGGATTGGGATGCTGCCTTGAGCAAAGCCCATGATGTTTTTAACGGCAACAAAATGAGCAAAGGGCAGAAAGAATATACCGAAGTGAAGCTGGTGTTTGGCCATTCGGAAGAATCGCCTCTTGATGAGCCGCTATTTGAAAACCTCATCGTCAATCTGCTTGTTCCGCTTTTGACCGGCGTGGCAGGGAAAACCGATACAACAGAATAGGAGTAAAGTATGGCCAATTATGCAGAATATTTGGATTTTGATACCGAAGAAGACAAATTGAAACAGCAGCAACTCTATCAGGCGACCGAGCTGTCGGCGCAAACGGTAGCGGAGGTCAAAAAGATCAGCCGTCCGCAACACTGGCTGCTTGCCGCTGCGCCATATTGTCCAGATTGCCGCGTGTTTGTGCCGTTTATTCAAAAAATGGCGGAGTTGAACCCCCGTATCCGCATCAACTATATTGCCCGCAGCGATTTCGACGACAGCAGCCGTTTCGATAATCCGTGCCAACAGGAAATCGTCCGCGCCAATCAAAAAATTCCAGCGCTGTTTTTGATGGGGCATGAAGAGGAAGGGCCTGTGTTTAACGAGTTTCCGCAAGTGGTGTTAAACCAAATTGCGGCAAATGAAACCCGTCGCACGGAATTGCGCGATGCGTACCGTGCCGGCGAATTTAATGCCGATATTGAGGCGCAGATTGTAGCGGCGTTGGCATGGGCAGAGCAGCGTTGTTGAGCAAATATTGCCGGTGTGTGCGCCTATGTTTTGAGCTGTTTTGATATTTTGCTTTGTAATAAAAAGGCCGTCTGAAAAGATTTCAGACGGCCTTCTTTGATGCTTAACGCTTTATCAAATCTCGATTTTATTCGGCGTAAAGGTTTGCCATTTGTTGCAGGCTGGGCAGTGCCAGAAGAAGACTTGGGATTTGAAGTGGCAGTTGCGGCAGCGGTACATGACACTTTTTTGCAGCTGGCGGCCGATAATGGAACGAATCATATCGGTATCGGCTTTCCACTCCGGATTCATATTGCTGAGTTTCAAACCAAGCAGGCGGTACACGCCGTTGAGGTCGGGTTTTTGGCGGACGAGTTCGACAGCGATTTGCGCCGCTTCGGTTTCGCCCTTAAGCAACAGAGCTTTCTCGTAGATGACGTTGATCAGGTCAAGCTCGGGGAAGGTTTGCATATAGCCGATAAGGCGGTTGAGGCCTTCTTCCTGTTTGCCTTGCGCGGCATAGGCTTCATAGAGTTTCTCGCCGACCATGCTCAGATAGGCGTGGTTTTGCTGCTCGATGGCGGAATACGCTTCTACTGCGGCAGGGAAGTTGCCCTGACGGTATTCGATGTCGCCGAGAATGATGTTGGCGCGCGTACATTTCTTGTTGGCTTCGAGTGCTTTGCCGATGTTGTAGCGGGCGGCGTCGAAGTTGGATTTGAACAGCGCGGCTTGGGCGATTTCGCAATAGAACTGGGCGATTTCAAACTGGTAGGTCTGTTCGTCATGGCTCAAGAGCTGCGCCATTTCGATGGCTTTTTCCCAGTCGCGGTCTTGTTGGTAGATGCTCAAAAGGTGTTGGCGGGCTTCGCGTGCCATATCGCCTTCCTGCAAGCCGAGGAAGATTTGTTCGGCACGGTCAACCAAGCCTGCGCTTTGGTAGTTTTGCGCCAATTCAAAAAGCACGCGTGCGCGTTTTTCGTTGACTGTGTCGGGCGAATCGAGCAGGGCGCGGTGCATATTGATGGCTTTGTCGTTTTCGCCGCGTTGGCGGTAGAGCTTGCCTAGGGTCAGGTTTAAGTCGTATGACTGCGGCTGCTGGTCGATTACTTCCGCCAATTCTCGCGCGGCACGGCCGCTGTTGCGGTCAACAAGGGCATCAAGGCTTTTGTAAAACCCTGCCGGTATGCTTTTGGCCTGTTTCAGGACGGTCTTCATATCGACGCGCGCGGCAAACCAGCCCATAGCGAAGAAAACGGGGAGGAGGACGATGGGCAGTAAGATGACCCACAATTCGTTGTCCATGGTATTCCTTTATTGATTGGTGGCGTTACGCTTTGGGAGTGGTTTCGGAAGTCGTTGCCGGTGTTTCGGTTTTGACCGGGGTCAGGTCTTTTTCGGAAAGGTGGGCGTATTTTTTCACTTCGGCACGCAGGCGGTTGTTTTCGCTGCGCAGGGTCAGCAGACGGCCGAAGAGGGCAAACATACCGAACACGATGCCGATAATAAAGGCGCCGAAAAGCACGACAATCAGCGGCAGATTGACGTTTTGGCCGGGCAGGTAGAAGAAGGATACGGTGTGGGTATTGGTGATGGCCAGCAGGAGGAAAACAAGAAGAATCAGGATTTTGATGATGGTAGAGATGAGTTTCATGGGTTACTCCGGGTTGGCTGCGGTTGGGGCAGGCCGTCTGAAAAATGGTATCAGTTTAAACGATTTGCCGGATTTCGGATAGGACGGCATGTTTCAGACGGCAGGGGGACGGAATCTTTAATGCTGACGGGTACTTGTCAAACCCATATTGAAAGGCGTATTGTTCAGTCTTTAATTATTATCTTACAAATCAGAATAAGAAAGGCAATCATCATGAGCAGACCAGTTCCAGCCGTATTCGGCAGCGTTTTTCACGCTGAAATGCCCGTTATCGCTTATCGTGAAGGTAAATGGCAGCCGGTAGAGTGGCAATCTTCCACAGACCTGACAATCGCCCCAGGCGCGCATGCTTTGCATTACGGCAGCGAATGTTTTGAGGGCTTGAAGGCATTCCGTCAGGCAAACGGCAAAATCGTGATGTTCCGCCCGACCGCCAACATCGCGCGTATGCAGCAAAGTGCGGATATTCTGCACCTGCCGCGCCCTGAGACTGAGGCTTATTTGGATGCTTTGATTGAATTGGTCAAACGCTCTGCCGAAGAAATTCCTGATGCGCCAGCCGCGTTGTACCTGCGTCCGACTTTGATCGGTACCGATCCTGTGATCGGCAAAGCTGGTTCTCCTTCCGAAACAGCCTTGCTGTACATTTTGGCTTCTCCTGTCGGCGACTATTTCAAAGCCGGTTCGCCCGTTAAAATCTTGGTGGAAACCGAACATATCCGTTGCGCTCCACATATGGGCCGTGTGAAATGCGGCGGCAACTATGCTTCAGCCATGCCTTGGGTGTTGAAAGCCAAAGCAGAGCACGGTGCAAACCAAGTGTTGTTCTGCCCGAATGGCGACGTTCAGGAAACCGGCGCGTCTAACTTTATCCTGATTAACGGCGATGAAATCATTACCAAACCGTTGACAGACGAATTCCTGCACGGCGTTACCCGCGATTCTGTACTGACTGTTGCCAAAGATTTGGGCTACACCGTTACCGAGCGCAACTTTACTGTCGACGAGCTGAAAGCCGCGATTGAGAATGGTGCGGAAGCGATTCTGACCGGTACGGCTGCGGTTATTTCTCCGGTAACTTCTTTCGTGATTGATGGTAAAGAAATTGAAGTGAAGAGCCAAGAGCGCGGTTATACAATCCGTAAGGCGATTACCGACATTCAATACGGTTTGGCAGAAGACAAACATGGCTGGTTGGTCGAAGTTTGTTAAATAGAACGCATTCAATAAAAAAGGCCGTCTGAAATATTTTTTCAGACGGCCTTTTTTATTGGTTTTTAGAGAGGGAAGACAAATAATAAAATGCTAAATTTTACAAACAAACGGTAGCATTTTAAGATAATCGGTATATAATGCGCAATTATGT
>NZ_JBQCWY010000216.1:0-4622 GCF_051956955.1 Neisseria sp. P0021.S005
AAAGTATTTGCGGCCGATACCGGATTGGTTGGTGGCCACGGCGATGGTGTAGCCTGCCTGCGTTAAAAAGGCGATGGCATCCATGCTGCCTTCGATGGGAATCCATTCGTCAACGGATTTGACGAAATCGTCGCGGTCTTGGTTGATGACGCCGTCGCGGTCGAGGATGATGAGTTTCATGGTGGTGGCTCTTATTTTTCTGCTTTCAAACTGCTTTTCCATTTTTCAAAGGCCGTCTGAAAAACGGGTATCAGTTTGGCGAAGGTTTCCGGGGTATTTTTGACGTGGTAGAAGCCGCCGAGCGAGGGCGTGTCGAGGGCGAGGATGTAGTCTTCCATAAATGCGCCGTAGCCGTCTTCTTCGTCGGTGTAGTAGAACTCGGTAAACCGTTGGCCGAGTTCGGTAAAGTCGTCTGCCGTCAATGCGCCGTCCATGTGTTTGAGCAGGAAGTGCCGTCCGCTGATTTTGCCCGAGGTCATGGCGGCGAAGTCGGCTGCGGTTTCGGGGGCGGTTTGCCAGACGGGGTTGACGAGGCCTGCCTGCGCCGCCCACTGCCAGTACATGCCGATGTGGGTGGCAGCGTTTTCGGGTGGGAGTTGGTCGGGATAGTCTTCGTCGAGATGGAAACGGATATTGTCGTACATGGACGGTGTTCGTTGGGGGAAAGGGGGTATTGTAGCGGAAAATAATGAATTAGGCCGTCTGAAAGAGGGTGTTTCAGACGGCCTTAAGGGAATTTAACCTTTAAATACGGGAACAAGCTCCAGTTGGCTCAATATCTGGGCGGCAATGTTGATGATGCCGAAGAGGAAGACCCAAACCATCAGCCAGAATCCGCCGTAAACTTTGTAGTTTTTGCCGGCACCGAATTTATGGCGCGAGCGGTAGAGCAGCATGGCGGGGATGATGCCTGTCCAGATGGTGGCGGCCAGGCCGACGTAGCCGATGGCGGTAACGAAGCCGGTAGGGAAGAGCAGGCAGGAAATCAGGGGCGGCAGGAAGGTCAGCGCGGCAGTTTTGGTACGGCCGGAAATGCTGTCGTTCCATTTGAAGATGTCGGCAATGTAGTCAAACAGGCCGAGCGTTACGCCGAGGAAGGACGTTGCGATCGCCATGTAGGAGAACAGGGTCAACACTTTGTCCATATTGCCGGTTTGGGCGAACTTGGACAGCGTTTCGATCAGGACGGAAACTTGGCCTTCGGCAGCGATAACCGGTGCGAACTCGCTGCGCGGCAGGTTGCCTTGGATGGCGATTTGCCAGAGGATGTAAATCACAAGCGCAATCAGCGTTCCTGCCCATAGGGATTTGGCCACTTTGGGCGCGTCGCCTTTAAAGTATTTGAGCAGGCTGGAAACGTTGCCGTGGAAGCCGAATGACGCAAGGCAAACGGGCAGGGCGGTGGCGACATAAATCCAGTAGTTGGTGCCGGCAGGGGCTTGGGTATCAAACAAAACAGGCATTTTGGCATCGGCAATCAGGCCGCCGGTTGCCCAGATGAAGGTCAATACCATGCCGCCGATGAGGATGCTGGTGAAACGGTCAACCAAGCGTGCGGATGCCCAAACGCAAAAGGCGAGAATGCCGAAGAAGACGAGTTGGCCGACGGTGAGCGAGATTTCGCCGCCTACCGCGCTGCCGATGCCTTTGGCGGTCAGGTCGCCGCCGACGAAGATGTAGGCGTAGGTGAGCAGGTATAAAACGAAAGCGACGGCAACGCCGTTGATGATGTTCCAAGCCGGGCCGAGCAGGTCTTTGACCATGGTGTCGAAGCTGGCGCCGTGCGGATAATGGGTATTGACTTCCAAAATCATCAGGCCGCTGGAGAGCATGGAAAACCAGGTGTACAGCAACACGGCCAGCGAGCCGGTAAACCATACGCCGGAGGTGGCGGTCGGGTTGGCAAGCATGCCTGCGCCGATAACCGTACCGGCGATAATCATCGCGCCGCCGAATAGGGAAGGGGTTTTGGTTGACATTATTTATCTTTCTTCTAGAAATGCGTGGCTGCCATTATGCCGTAAAGTGTAAGAAAAGGTAAAGCAAAGGCCGTCTGAAAACCCGATTGTCGTTTTCAGACGGCCTTTTGTGTGTATAAACGCAACTGATTAAATCAATTTTCGCAGTTTCAATTCGTTTTTCAAATAGGCGTAATAAACCGGCGCGACGATGATGCCGCCGATGCCGAAAATGCGTTCAAAGACGACCATCGCCACCAGCAATTCCCACGCGCTGGATTCGATTTCCGAGCCGATGATTTTGGCGTTGAGGAAATATTCGAGCTTGTGGATGACAACGAGGAACACCAGCGAGGCGAGTGCGACGTAAAGCGATGCGCCGAGGCTCAAAATAATGATGATGGTGTTGGAAATCAGGTTGCCCGCTACCGGAATCAGGCCGACGATAAAGGCGACGATCAGGACGGTCATTTTAAACGGCAGCTCAACGCCGAACAGCGGTAAAACCAAGTAAAGGTACAGGCCGGTCAGGAAAGTGTCGATCAGCGAGATTTTGACTTGGGCGAGGAACACGCGTTCAAAGCTGGTTTCAAAAGTGACGATGCGTTGCACCAATTCGGCTTTAAACAATGGCATTTTGCGGCGGTTTTTACGCATTTTCAGGCGGTGGAAGCTGAGCATGGCGCCGATGATGATGCCGATGAGGATGTACACGAAGGACGTGATGCTGTTTTTACTGATGCGGGTCAGCGCGGCGCGGTATTCGTCAATCAGCTTGATCGCCGAGGCTTTGATTTCGGCCATATTGTTGGGCAGCATATTGAGAATGGCCGCAGGCAGGTCTTGGCTGTTTTTGGTGTCTTCCAAAATCGCCGCCAGCTTGGCCAGCATAAAGCCGACATGGCCGCCGTGTATCAGGTGGTAAATGCCCAAAGACATCATCGCAATGATGCTGAACACGATGGCCAGCGTCAGCGTGGTGGAAATCAGGTTGATGTTGTGCGCATTGAGCGATTTATGCAGCCGCGTGTTGCGCGGTAAAACACGGCGGCGGAGTTTGAGGATGACGCCGTTGGTGCGCGTAATAAAGATATAGGTCAGGATAACCGACAGCAGCAGCGGCAGCAGATGGTAGTGCAAGACAATCAGCAAGGCCAAACCCATCAGGATATAGGAAGCGTTGCGGAAAGTCGGGTTGTCGGTGTGGGAAGCGAGTAAGGACATGTGAAGCCGATAAGGTAAAAAAACAAAAAACAGGTCAGGCCGTCTGAAAAACCATGTTCAGACGGCCTAATTTAATGACGGCGGTTAGTCGTGCAATGAGGCCGCGTGTAGCGTGTTTTCCAACAAAGTGGCAATCGTCATCGGGCCGACGCCGCCGGGAACGGGCGTAATCATGGACGCACGTTCTTTGGCGACATCAAACTCCACGTCGCCGCACAGGCTGCCGTCTTCCAAGCGGTTGATGCCCACATCGATAACGACGGCGCCGGGTTTGACCCATTCGCCTTTAACAAAATTCGGAATGCCCACGCCGACCACCAAAATATCGGCGGCGGCAACTTCATCGGCAAGGTTTTGCGTGGCGCTGTGGCAGATGGTTACCGTCGCGCGGGACAGCAGCAATTCCAACGCCTGCGGGCGGCCGACAATATTGGACGCGCCGACAATCACGGCTTTTTTGCCTTTCGGGTCGATGCCGTAGGCTTCCAACAAAGTCATCACGCCTTTGGGCGTGCACGGGCGCATCAGCGGCATTTTGACGACCAGGCGGCCGACGTTGTAAGGGTGGAAGCCGTCCACATCTTTATGCGGCATGATACGTTCCAAAACTGCCTGGCTGTCGATGTGGGCCGGTAGCGGCAGTTGCACCAAAATACCGTCGACGGCAGGGTCGCCGTTCAATTCGTCCACCAGTTTCAACAAATCGTCTTGCGTGGTTTCAGACGGCAGCTCGTAAGAGCGCGATTCAATGCCGCTTTTTTGGCAGGCCAGTTTTTTATTGCGTACATAAACCGCGCTGGCAGGGTCGTCGCCGACCAATACCACCGCCAAACAAGGCGTGTGCAAACCTTTTTCCTGACGCGCTTTTACCGCCTGTGCGACCGCCTCGATGCGTTGCTGGGAGATTTTTTTTCCGTCTATAAGTTGTGCAGCCATGATTTTTCCTCCTCAATAGGGATAAATATTGCGTTTAAATTATCGCATTTTTCAGACGGCCTGACACAAAAGAGTAGCCCTGATTGTGAAACATAAAAATAAATAACGATTAAAAATAATAAGATAATCAAAAAATGAAAAAATAAAGCAAAGTAGATGTTGACCGGGTTAAAAAGGGTCTGTATAGTTCAGGTCTTCAGTCGGGGCGTAGCGCAGCCCGGTTAGCGCATCTGCTTTGGGAGCAGAGGGTCGTGAGTTCGAATCCCACCGCCCCGACCACAAAATTCTTAGCACGAATCGGCATGAGCGCCCGTAGCTCAACCGGATAGAGCACCGACCTTCTAAGTCGGGGGTTACAGGTTCGATTCCTGTCGGGCGTGCCAATTTTTACGGTGGCTGTAGCTCAGTTGGTAGAGCCCTGGATTGTGATTCCAGTTGTCGTGGGTTCGAGCCCCATCAGCCACCCCAGATGAAAGCCTGCATATTGTATGCAGGCTTTTTTCC
>NZ_JBQCWY010000217.1:0-4621 GCF_051956955.1 Neisseria sp. P0021.S005
GGGGAGGGTAGTCATGGTCGTGTTCCAAAAGACGGGACGGCTATTTTATAACGGCGGCGTACAGATGGAAACGATGCCGTCTGAAACGGTTGTCAGGTAGCATGATGGAATATTTGTTTCTTGAAAAAAAAAAAGTCATTTTTTTACAATTTAACTTTATTTTGTTGATAAGAACGAAAGGGGCAGACATGAAAAAGATGTTGTGCTTGGCAGTATTTGCATTAGGGTTGGCAACACCGGCGGTGGCGGAAGATTGGGTGTTGCTAGGTATTAACAGTAACAATACTACCATATTTGGTGATGCAGACAGCCGTACGGACAATAGTGCATGGTTTGAAACAAGGTACGCCGAGCCGAAAAAGATGATTAGCAATGGAAAATTTTATAATACAGCTAAAGCGTTGGAAGAAATGGATTGCAGTGGTAAACGTTTTAGGGCTTTGACAGTAACGTGGTATTCCGAATCGGGAAACCCTATCGGTTCTTATACACCATCCTATGCCGAATGGAGTTATGTTATTCCCGGTACGGGTGGAGAGAGTGTGTACAAATTTGTCTGCAACCGCTATCCTCGCTGATCGTTTTTAAACCAAACAACAGATGCCGTCTGAACTGCTTTCAGACGGCATCTGTTTTGTCGGCATTCGGACAAAAGGGCGGGCATTCCGCTTTTGAACAGACAAACCGAAGCATATTGTTGACAATCTTGCCGTCTGAAACTATATTTCATTGCGTAAAAACGGGTGCCCTGATGTATTTCAGACGGCCTTACCGTGGTAGAATAACAACTTAAACCCATTCCCTCAGGAGCTGAAGATGTCCATCAAAGACGCTGTAAAACTGATTGAAGAAAGCGAAGCCCGCTTCGTAGATTTGCGCTTTACCGATACCAAAGGCAAGCAGCACCACTTTACCATCCCCGCACGCATCGTCCTCGACGATCCCGAAGAATGGTTTGAAAACGGTCAAGCGTTTGACGGTTCGTCCATTGGCGGTTGGAAAGGTATTCAGGCTTCCGATATGCAGTTGCGTCCCGATGCGTCTACGGCCTTCGTCGATCCTTTCTACGACGATACCACCGTTGTCTTTACCTGCGACGTTATCGACCCGGCCGACGGTCAAGGCTACGACCGCGACCCTCGCTCTATCGCACGCCGCGCCGAAGCCTATTTGAAATCTTCCGGTATCGGCGACACTGCCTATTTCGGCCCTGAGCCTGAATTCTTCGTTTTTGACGGCGTAGAATTTGAAACCGATATGCACAAAACCCGTTACGAAATCACTTCCGAAAGCGGCGCATGGTCAAGCGGCCTGCACATGGACGGTCAAAACACCGGCCACCGTCCGACCGTCAAAGGCGGTTACGCACCTGTTGCACCGATTGACTGCGGCCAAGACCTGCGTTCTGCCATGGTCAATGTTTTAGAAGAACTCGGCATCGAAGTGGAAGTGCATCACGCCGAAGTCGGCACCGGCAGCCAAATGGAAATCGGTACCCGTTTCGCCACTTTGGTTAAACGCGCCGACCAAACCCAAGACATGAAATATGTGATTCAAAACGTTGCCCACAACTTCGGCAAAACCGCCACATTTATGCCCAAACCCATCATGGGCGACAACGGCAGCGGTATGCACGTTCACCAATCCATTTGGAAAGACGGTCAAAACCTGTTCTCAGGCGACGGCTATGCCGGTTTGTCCGATACCGCCCTTTATTACATCGGCGGTATTATCAAACACGCCAAAGCCCTGAACGCGATTACCAATCCGTCCACCAACTCCTACAAACGCCTCGTGCCGCATTTTGAAGCACCGACCAAATTGGCATATTCTGCTAAAAACCGTTCTGCTTCCATCCGCATTCCGTCTGTGAACAGCAGCAAAGCACGCCGTATCGAAGCGCGTTTCCCTGATCCGACCGCCAACCCATACTTGGCATTTGCCGCTTTGTTGATGGCCGGTTTGGACGGTATTCAAAACAAAATCCATCCGGGCGACCCAGCCGATAAAAACCTGTACGACCTGCCTCCGGAAGAAGATGCATTGGTGCCTACCGTTTGCGCTTCTTTGGAAGAAGCACTGGCCGCCCTCAAAGCCGACCATGAATTCCTCCTGCGCGGCGGCGTGTTCAGCAAAGACTGGATCGACAGCTACATCGCCTTTAAAGAGGAAGATGTCCGCCGCATCCGCATGGCGCCGCATCCGCTGGAATTTGAAATGTATTACAGCCTGTAAAACAGCTGAGGCATTTTAAATAGGAAATCAAAGGCCGTCTGAAACTGGATTTGAAGTTTCAGACGGCCTTTAGGCTTGAAATAGATAGGGCGATCGAATTAGGTATGATAGTGAGAAGCAATGAATCATGCTGTTTGAAAGCCTTTATGGAATCGGTGCCTTGTGTTAAATTGTGCTAATAAAATCATTTCGTCAAAAAGGTTGGGCAGAATGAAGAAGATAATTGGTTTGGCCATTGCTGCGGCATTTAGTTTGAGCGCGTGCAGTAATTTGGATCACAAAACCGCGCACGAGGTCATGTCGATTTCCAATGACCGTATTTTAAAAGAAGACCACAGCTTTAACATCACAGGCAGCTCTCAAGTATATATCAGCCCATTGGCTGAAGCTGTATTGGCAGATGAAAAGGTGGAAAAGAAAGCCGAAGCGAAAGCAGAGGATGCCAAAGCCAAAGAGGGGGAGGCGGCAGCCTCTATGGAGGTTGCTCAAGAAGACGACGCTGCTTTGAAGCAGGAGTTTTCTGAACGAGAAGAGGCTGAGTTCCGCAATGCAATGCTTGATGCCTTGCCGGACGGCAATATCGCACAAGTTGCCGTTGATTATCTGGATAAATATCCTGCCATATCCAGTTACATGGAAGGGGTTCATCTGAATTATGAGGTAGCTGTTGACCTATCAACGCGTCAGTTTGAGATGATTCCTGAATTGGCCATCAACAACCACAATGAAAAACTTAGTATCAAACTTCCTATGAAACTGGATGCGGCAAAATGGGAAGTCTATGTTGATCCGCCTGCCAGCGTGTCTGCCATTGTTAATGCGTACACCGATGAGAAAATCGGCAAACGTTTAATCAAAGAACCTTTAAAATTGAGTTTGAAAGAAATCGGTGATTCGAAAGGCGTGCCTTTTGATCATATTGCAGAGGCAGGGGTGCGTGCTTTTTTGAGTGCTAATAAGGCTATGCCTGCCGATGCATATGTATTTAAAGAAATGGATGCCTTTGGTAAGGCAAACCATGCACGCTATCGTGTACGTCATGTCATGAAACCAGAGTATGATTCAGTCGTAATGAAGGCAGTGGCTAAGGCTTTTGATGAAGAATTGTCGAAATTACAGAAAACGCCCCAACCAGGGTCAACAGAAGAAGATTATAAAAATGCGCGGGAATTTTTCAGTATGTTTGTCAGCATAAGTGATAACCAGCCACTTAGCTTCCAGCGTATATCCGGTAACAATCCTGTTGTCGACTATTATCTTGACCGCAAAGGCCGTATTTTGGCTTCCCGCATGTATATGCAAATCAACGGCACACATAAGGCCATCAATATTATCGGCGACAACGTGTACAGCAATTACGGCAAACCAGTCTTCAAATTGAATCCGCAAGGTAAAGGCATTACTTGGCGAGAGCTGAAAGAGTTTTTCGGTTCGGACAAAAAACAGGAAGATTAAAGCCTCAGGCCGTCTGAAAGGATATTTAAGGATATTTCTGTTTTCAGACGGCGTGTTTGATAAGGAAAAACATGTTTGCAAATTTTGATTTAGGCGTATTTCTGCTGGCAGTATTGCCTGTGTTGTTGGCCATTACCGTGCGCGAAGTGGCACGCGGTTATACGGCGCGTTATTGGGGCGACCATACCGGCGAGCAGCTTGGGCGTTTGACGCTTAATCCGCTGCCGCACATCGACCCTGTCGGTACGATTGTCGTGCCGTTGGTGTGTCTGATGATAGGCAGTTTCCTGTTCGGCTGGGCGCGTCCTATGCCCATTGATTCGCGCAATTTCCGTGATCCACGCCGTGCGTGGCGTTGGGTGTCGATTTCAGGCCCGATTGCCAATTTGATTTTGGCGTTCTTTTGGGGCTTTGTCGTCGTACTTGCTGCGTATGTGCCTGAGTCTTATCAAGCGCCCTTGGCGCAGATGGCCGGTTACGGCGTGATGGTGAACTCGATTTGGGTCGCATTCAGCCTGATTCCGATATTGCCTTGGGACGGCGGTATTTTTATCGATACCTTCCTCAACGCCAAGCAGTCCATGCAGTTCCGTAAAATCGAGCCATACGGCACATGGATTATCCTGATCCTGTTGTTTACCGGCCTGCTGGCCAAACTGATTTGGCCGATTATTGCCATGATTCAGGACGCAGTGGGGATGGTTGTCATGTTGTTTATTTGAATGTTTTGGCTGAAAAGGCCGTCTGAAACTCAGTTTCAGACGGCCTTTTTCATTGTGCAACATGTAAATACGATTGGAAAAGTTGCTTAAAAATTGTACAATTTCAGCCCTTTCAATTTGGCGCACACATCATGCACATCGGCGGCTATTTCATTGACAACCCCATCGCACTCGCCCCCATGGCAGGCATTACGGACAAACCGTTCCGC
>NZ_JBQCWY010000218.1:0-4619 GCF_051956955.1 Neisseria sp. P0021.S005
AGACCTCGGCACCTTGAGCGACAATCAGATCGGCTTTATGCGCCAACATATCGGCATTGTCTTCCAAGACCACAAAATCCTCTACGACCGCAATGTCTTGCAAAACGTTATCCTGCCTTTGCGGATTAGCGGCTACCAGCCGCGCAAAGCGGAAGAGCGCGCGCGTATTGCGATTGAGAAAGTCGGCTTGAAAGGCCGCGAAAACGATATGCCCATCACTTTGTCCGGCGGCGAACAACAGCGTTTGTGCATCGCGCGCGCAGTGGTTCACCAACCCAGCCTGCTGATTGCCGACGAGCCGTCCGCCAGCCTCGACCGCGCCTATGCGCTGGATATTATGGAATTGTTCAAAACCTTCCATGAAGCAGGCACAACCGTGATTGTTGCGGCGCACGATGAAACGCTGATGGCAGATTACGGCCACCGCGTCTTGCGCCTGCAGAAAGGACGCCTCGCATGAGCATGATTCATTACATCTCGTTACACGTCGAATCGGCGCGCGCCGCGCTCAAAGAGCTTCTGCGCCAACCCATCGGCACGCTGCTGACCCTGCTCATGCTTGCCGTTGCCATGACCTTGCCGCTGTTTATGTATTTGGGCATCCAAAGCGGTCAAAGCGTGTTGGGCAAACTCAACGAGTCGCCGCAGATTACGGTTTATATGGACACCGATGCGGCAGGTTCTGATGCCGATACGGTGAAAAACCTGCTCCAACGCGACAGCCGTATCGATAAAGTCCGCTTTATCAGCAAGCAGGAAGGTTTGGAAGAATTGCAGACCAATCTCGACCAAAACCTCGTTTCCATGCTCGATGGCAACCCGTTGCCCGATGTCTTTATCGTTACACCCGACCCTGCCACTTCTCCGGATCAAATGCAGGCCATCTATAAAGACATTACCAAACTGCCGCGCGTCGAATCGGCAACCATGGATACCGAATGGGTACAGACCCTTTATCGTATTAACGAATTTATCCGCAAGATTTTGTGGTTTCTCTCGCTGACTTTAGGCATGGCCTTTGTCTTGGTGGCACACAACACCATCCGCCTGCAAATCCTCAGCCGTAAGGAAGAGTTGGAAATCACCAAGCTGTTGGGGGCGCCCGCTTCCTTCATCCGCCGTCCTTTCCTTTATCAGGCAATGTGGCAGAGTATTTTCTCCGCCGCCGTCAGCTTGGGCTTGTCGGCTTGGCTGCTGGCCGAAGTACGGCCGCTGGTGGACGCGATTTTCAAACCCTACGGTCTGAACATCGGCTGGCGTTTCTTCACATTTAGCGAAGTGTCGTTGGTATTCGGCTTCGTCATCGCGCTGGGCGTATTTGGCGCATGGCTGGCCACCACGCAACACCTCTTAGGCTTCAAAGCCAAAAAATAAGCCTTAGCAAACAGGCCGTCTGAACCATTCAGACGGCCTGAAATCTTATTCCTTTTGCAACTTAAACAAACCTTGTGAAAATTTAATACTGCCAAATCTAACAGCAAGGGCATAATCCCTTATAATTGATGGTTTATTACCCATCTCATTTCATTTGTGCGGCATAAACCGTGCAGACAAATAACGAAAGACATCCTGTGGACAAACTCAAAATCTCTGCCAACGGCCCCCTCAACGGCGAAATCATCGTATCCGGCGCAAAAAACGCCGCCCTGCCGCTGATGTGTGCCGGTCTGCTGACTTCCGGCACTTTACGCTTGAAAAACGTACCCATGCTCGCCGACGTCAAAACCACCCAAAAACTGCTGCAAGGCATGGGCGCACGCGTTTTGACCGACAACATCTCCGAATTTGAAATCAACGGCGGCACTGTCAACAACACCTGCGCACCTTACGAGCTGGTAAAAACCATGCGCGCATCCATCTTGGTTTTGGGCCCGACCCTTGCCCGCTTCGGTGAAGCCCAAGTCAGCCTGCCCGGCGGTTGTGCCATCGGTTCGCGTCCGGTTGACCAACACCTCAAAGGCCTCGAAACCATGGGTGCGGAAATCACCATCGAACACGGTTACGTCAAAGCCAAAGGCCGTCTGAAAGGCACGCGCGTTACCATGGATGTCGTGACCGTAGGCGGTACCGAAAACCTGCTGATGGCGGCCACACTTGCTGAAGGCACCACCATCCTCGAAAACTGCGCCATCGAGCCCGAAGTTATTGATTTGGCCGAATGCCTCGTCAAAATGGGCGCAAAAATCAGTGGCATCGGTACAGCAACCATGACCATCGAAGGCGTAAAAGAGTTGCACGGCTGCGAACACAGCGTCGTTCCCGACCGTATCGAAGCCGGTACCTTCCTCTGCGCCGTCGCCATGACCGGCGGCAAAGTCGTCCTGCGCAATGCCGCCCCCAAAACCATGGAAGTTGTGTTAAACAAACTGACCGAAGCTGGCGCCATCATCGAAGCCGGCGACAACTGGATTTCCATCGACATGCAACAACGCCCCAAAGCCGTGGACATCCGTACCGTCGTCCACCCTGGCTTCCCAACCGACATGCAGGCGCAGTTTATGGCCATGAACGCCATTGCCGAAGGCAGCAGCCGCGTGGTGGAAACCATTTTTGAAAACCGCTTCATGCACGTTCCCGAACTCAACCGCATGGGCGCAGACATCACCACCGAAGGCAACACCGCCTACATCAAAGGCGTAGAAAAACTCTCCGGCGCCGTCGTGATGGCAACCGACCTGCGCGCCTCTGCCAGCCTCGTCATGGCAGGTTTGGTCGCAGATGGCGAAACCATTGTCGAACGCATCTACCACCTTGACCGTGGCTATGAATACATCGAGAAAAAACTCGGCGGCGTAGGCGCAAAAATCGAACGCGTACGCGGTTAATCCCATACACAGCCGATAAATAAAAGGCCGTCTGAAACACCGGCAATCGGGTTTCAGACGGCCTTTGCGTATTGTTTTGCGGTATAATTCCCGACATCTTTATCCATTGTTTTTAAAAGCACAAACCATGACACGAAAAATCCTTGTCACTTCCGCGCTACCGTATGCCAACGGCAGCATCCACCTCGGCCACATGGTCGAACACATCCAAACCGACGTTTGGGTGCGCTTCCAAAAACTGCGCGGCCACGAATGCTACTACTGCTGCGCCGACGACACCCATGGCACGCCCGTGATGCTTGCCGCTCAAAAACAAGGCATCGCGCCCGAAGACATGATTGCCAAAGTGCGCGAAGAGCACCTCGCCGACTTTACCGGTTTCAATATCGGCTACGACAATTATTACAGCACCCATTCCCCTGAAAACAAACAGTTTTCCCAAGACATTTACCGCGCGCTGAAAGCCAACGGCAAAATCGAAAGCCGCGTCATCGAGCAGCTTTTCGACCCTGAAAAACAAATGTTCCTGCCCGACCGCTTTGTCAAAGGCGAATGCCCCAAATGCCACGCCCAAGACCAATACGGCGACAACTGCGAAGTCTGCGGCACGACCTATTCCCCGACCGAACTGATCAACCCATATTCCGCCGTTTCCGGTGCCAAACCCGAATTGCGCGAATCCGAACACTTCTTCTTCAAATTGGGCGAATGCGCCGACTTCCTCAAAGCATGGACTTCCGGCAACAACCCGCACGACGGCAAGCCCCATCTGCAACCCGAAGCCCTCAACAAAATGAAAGAATGGCTGGGCGAAGGCGAAGAAACCACCCTGTCCGATTGGGATATTTCCCGCGATGCACCGTATTTCGGTTTTGAAATCCCCGACGCGCCGGGCAAATACTTCTATGTCTGGCTGGACGCGCCCGTCGGTTACATGGCGTCGTTTAAAAACCTGTGCGACCGCATCGGCATCGATTTTGACGAATACTTTAAAGCCGACAGCCAAACCGAGATGTACCACTTCATCGGCAAAGACATCCTCTATTTCCATGCCCTGTTCTGGCCTGCCATGTTGCATTTCTCCGGCCACCGCGCCCCGACCGGCGTGTACGCACACGGCTTTTTGACCGTAGACGGACAAAAAATGTCCAAATCGCGCGGCACCTTCATCACCGCCAAATCCTATCTGGAACAAGGCCTGAACCCCGAGTGGATGCGCTACTACATCGCCGCCAAACTCAACAGCAAAATCGAAGACATCGATTTGAACCTGCAAGACTTTATCAGCCGCGTAAACAGCGACCTCGTCGGCAAATACGTCAACATCGCCGCCCGCGCATCAGGTTTCATCGCCAAACGCTTTGAAGGTCGTCTGAAAGACGTTTCAGGCAGCGCATTGCTGGCAAAACTCGCCGCCGAAAGCGACACCATCGCCGAGCAATACGAAAACCGCGAATACGCCCGCGCCCTGCGCGACATCATGGCATTGGCAGACGCCGTGAACGAATACGTCGATGCCAACAAGCCGTGGGAACTCGCCAAACAGGAAGGTCAAGACGAACGCCTGCACGAAGTATGCAGCGAACTCATCAACGCCTTCACCATGCTGACCGCCTACCTCGCTCCCGTGTTGCCGCAAACCGCCGCCAACGCCGCGCGTTTCCTCAATCTGGACGTGATTACCTGGGCGAACACGCGCGAAACCCTAGGCGAACACGCCATCAACAAATACGAACATTTAATGCAACGAGTGGAGCAAAAACAAGTGGACGATTTAATCGAAGCCAACAAACA
>NZ_JBQCWY010000219.1:0-4610 GCF_051956955.1 Neisseria sp. P0021.S005
TTAAACTGTCTTTGAACGGTGAAACTAAAGACGTTATCGTGCGTGACTTCCAAATGCACCCATTCCGTCGCGAAGTTCAACACATCGACTTCCAAGCTGTAAAAGCTGATCAACCTGTACGCATCCGCGTTCCTCTGCACATTGTTAACGCTGAAAACTCTCAAGCTGTTAAATTGCAAGGTGGCCGCGTATCTCTGTTGAACACTTCTGTTGAAGTAGTTGCTTTGCCTGCAAACATTCCTGCTTTCTTGGAGTTGGATTGTGCATCTGTAGTTGCTGGCGACATTCTGCACTTGTCAGACATCAAATTGCCAGAAGGTGTTGAAAGTGTTTCTCTGAAACGTAATGAAAACCTGGCTGTTGCTACTGTTACTGGTAAAAAACGCTAATAGGTAGTTAATATAAGAAAACCGTATCAGATAAATCTGATACGGTTTTTGTTTTACATATAAAATCATTTGCCATAATAAAACTTAGGCAAATGCAGCAGCATATGTACTTTATAAGATTGAAGCAATTTCATTGCGAAGTTTATTAAGAAAGCGGCCATGCCGTACCCATTGTGCGGCCGATTCATAATCCTGTTGTTCAAATGCTTGTTGTAAATCTTGATATAGGTTGCTTTGTACTTCTTGGATTTCTTGATCCAGCGCTCGGATGGCATCATGGTTTTGTTCCATTTGTGCATCCATCAATGTTTCCCGCCATTCCATCTGCTGCATGAGGAATTCTGGTGAAAACGAAGTGTGTTCAGGTGCATCAGCATCGATATTTTGGCTTTTCAAGAGATAAGCGGCTCGATCAATAGGGCTTTTTAATGTGCGGTAGGCGTCATTAATTGTAGAAGACATCATAACGGCTTGTTTCTGCTCAAAAGCTGAAGCAGAAGCAAATTTATCGGGATGAAAACGGGCAGCTAAAGCTCGATAGATCTGTTCGAGTGCTTCGGTATCAATATTGAAAGATGGCTCAAGCTGAAAGAGGTTGAAGTATTGAGACATGATATCAAAGGAAAAAATCTAAAGAAGAGGATTATTTTACGATATAATCCAGAAACTGTTTATACGAAAGGAAAACAATATGACCGGTAAGGTGCAACACAATAAAGGCAAAATACGAGACAATGCCTTAAAAGCCTTAGTCAAATCTGATTTGTTCCGACACAAAGTAGAACGAAAAAGAAAAGGCAAGGGTAGCTATAATAGGCAAGAAGCCAAAAAATGGCGGGATGGTTTTGATACTTTCTCGCTATTTTTGATATTTTAAACGTGGAAGCTCTCGCCACAGCCGCAGGAATCTTTAACGTTTGGGTTTTCAAATTTGAAACCTTCCTGTAATCCTTCTTTGGTGTAATCGACTTGCGTGCCGTCTAGATAAACCAAGCTTTTCGGATCGATATAAACGCGTGCGCCGTGTTCTTCAAAAATCAGGTCATCCTCGTTCACTTCATCGACAAATTCAAGGTTGTATGCCATGCCTGAGCAGCCGCTGGTTTTCACACCCAAGCGCACGCCCAAACCTTTACCGCGTTTGGTCAGGTAGCTGTTGATGTGTTTGGCTGCGTTTTCTGTGATGGTAATCATGCTTTTTTCCTCATTTCGCAATCATTTTCTGTTTTGTCTGCTTTTTTATTTCAGATGGCCTCTTGAACTATCAGGCCGTCTGAAAACGCTGTTTTGCCCACTCTATTGCGGCAGTAATGGCAGCTTTGGCCTGCGGACTATTTTTCCAACAGGTTGAGCCGGTTAATTGTGCGCCCTGTTCCAAAATATCGTCTAAATCCGCAACCTCCAGAGTGGCAATATCATCAATCCCATTTGCTGCAAACGCTGCAATATGGTTTTACCTATTCCTTTGACAGCAAGTAGGGATTGGATTTCTTCATCGGTAAAAGGCATATCGTCTTCTTTGATTTTGCAGGTACTGGCGCACTTATATGGCAAGTTGGGCCTATCAAGCCGATTTAGACATTAATGTCTGCAAACTAAGTATCTGGCAAACAAGGTTATTTGTTTTCCTGACGTTTGCGATAGTCGGCAACGGCTGCTTTTACCGCATCTTCAGCCAAGATGGAGCAGTGGATTTTTACCGGCGGCAGCTCCAATTCTTCGGCGATTTCGCTGTTTTTGATTGCCAGCGCGTCATCCAAGCTTTTGCCTTTTACCCACTCGGTAATCAGGCTGGAAGAAGCGATAGCAGAGCCGCAGCCGTAAGTTTTAAATTTTGCATCTTCGATAATACCCTCATTGTTTACTTTGATTTGCAGACGCATTACGTCACCGCAGGCCGGTGCACCGACCATGCCGGTACCGACAGATTCGTCGTTTTTGTCGAAAGTACCGACGTTGCGGGGGTTTTCGTAGTGGTCGATTACTTTATCGCTGTATGCCATGATGTGGTTTCCTTTGTGTTTTTAGTGGTGTAAATGGTTTGTTTACGAATATTCAGACGGCCTGAAGTTTAGATTTTGCACGCGCCGCCTTCGCAGCCGTCATCATTCTCTGAATCAACGCCGCCTTCTACGGTAACGCCGTCAAAATCTTCGAGCAGGTTGTCGAGATTGTCGAGGTCGAGTTCTTGTTCGTCCATGGGTTTGTATCCTTAATTTGAAGATTGTGGCTTTTAGGTCGTCTGAAAAGGTATATTTTTAGAGTTTCAGACGTCCTTTTTAATGTCTAAGTTGATTATCTATTACAGTTGTTTTATCAGCCATTTATAAAGGCACATTCTAAAATTGTTTGGGGTTTTCCGTTAACATTAATCGGTTTTAGTTTTGCTTGCAGGGTTTCGTATTCTTCTAAAATCAAACTGTATTTTCGAATAGGGCGGTATTTTCCTTTTAACACCTTGCGTGCCTGTCCCAAAGGTACATCCAACAATAAACGGGTGTAACTGTAACCTGCGGTTTCTACTTGGAACGTCTGGCTGATATGAACCACAGGCAAGCCATAGTAAGTACCGCTGAGTTTCAAACGGGTTTGATCAAGAATAAACGGTTTTCCATCTTCACTAAATTCCGTGCGGTGCAAAGTCATCGGAGGGTGCGCAAGATCACGGTAAGCCTTTGGCAGCTTGACTCTATTGGGATAATTCAAACGCAGGTTTTGATATTTAGAGTCTTTATCGTTCCAGTCATAGCTTACATCACTAAATGGATCCAACAGGTTTTCCAAATGTTTATCGAATTGGCAGCCATTTTCAAATGATTTGAATATAGTTGACCAATCAGATTGTGTCTGTGCTGAAACCAGCGGGGCCGAGCATAGAATCAGACAAGAAAGTAAGTGGCGTATTTTATTTTTTATTATCGTCATTTTTAGTATTTTTCTTGATGAGGTCGTCTGAAAAGGTAAAGGCCTTGTGGATTTTTCAGACGACCTTTTCTCTTGATTAATGCGCCGCCCATTCAATCGAGTTCAAATCGATACCTTCTTTAAACATTTCCCACAGCGGAGACAGTTCGCGCAGTTTGCCGATTTTGGATTTAATCAGTTCTGCTGCGAATTGGACTTCTTCTTCAGTGGTCATGCGGCCGAAGGTGATGCGCAGGGAAGAGTGCGCCAATTCGTCGTTACGGCCGAGTGCGCGCAGGACGTAGCTTGGTTCGAGACTGGCAGAAGTACAGGCGGAGCCGCTGGATACGGCGAGTTCTTTGACTGCCATAATCAGGCTTTCGCCTTCGACGAAGTTGAAGCTGACGTTCAGGTTGTTTGGAGCGCGGTGTTCGAGGTCACCGTTGATGTAGACTTCTTCGATGCCTTCGATACCTTTGAGGAAGATATCGCGCAGTTTCAGGTAGTGCGCCATGTCTTGCTCGAGTTCTTCTTTGGCGATGCGGAAGGCTTCGCCCATGCCGACGATTTGGTGGGTGGGCAGGGTGCCGCTGCGGAAGCCGCGTTCGTGGCCGCCGCCGTGCATTTGGGCTTCGAGGCGGACGCGTGGTTTACGGCGTACATACAGGGCGCCGATGCCTTTAGGGCCGTATACTTTGTGGCCGGACATAGACAGCAAATCAACTTTGGCGGCTTCAACGTCGACAGGCACTTTGCCGCATGCTTGTGCTGCGTCAACGTGGAAAATGATTTTGCGTTCGCGGCAGATTTCGCCAATGGCAGGAATATCTTGAACTACGCCGATTTCGTTGTTTACCCACATTACGGAAACGAGGATGGTGTCTTCGCGGATAGCGGCTTTCAGCACGTCTAAGTCAACCAAACCGTTTTCTTGTACGTCCAGATAAGTTACTTCATAACCTTGGCGTTCGAGTTCACGCATGGTGTCAAGCACGGCTTTGTGCTCGGTTTTCACGGTAATGAGGTGGTTGCCTTTGGATTTGTAGAAGTGCGCCGCGCCTTTAATGGCGAGGTTGTTGGATTCGGTTGCGCCGCTGGTAAAAACGATTTCTTTAGAGTCGGCGTTAATCAGGGCTGCGATGTCTGCACGTGCTTTTTCTACGGCTTCTTCTGCTTCCCAGCCGAAGCTGTGGCTGTTGGAGGCTGGGTTGCCGAAAATATCGGACAGGTAGGGAATCATTTTTTCGGCAACGCGGCGGTCAACGGGAGTGGTGGCGGCGTAGTCGAGGTATACGGGGGTTTTGACGGTCATGGTTT
>NZ_JBQCWY010000220.1:0-4591 GCF_051956955.1 Neisseria sp. P0021.S005
CTTTGTTTTTTTGGTGCGAATACATGCTGGTCAGCGGCACATCCTGATTGAGCGTGTAAACCGCCATTTCAAATGCGGTAAAGTGCGGATAGAGGATGATGACTTTTTCGCCGGCGGCGAGGGCTTCGTCAAGATGGTGTTTGTCTTGATAGCGTACCAACGAGCGCAGCTTATCCGCAGGCGCGTACCAGTAGAGGCCGTATTCGAGCATCAGCTTCGCCATGTGTTGGAAATGGCGTTTGAGCAGGGCAGTGCGCTGGCTGTCGTTTAGCTCGGGAAAGCATTTTTTGAGGTTTACCTCGCCGACTTTGCGGCGTGGTTTGACTGCGTAATAGGCGAGAATACCGATCGCGTCGGCAATCTTGTGCAACACGCAAAAAGGCAGCAGGCGGATGAGATAGAGAAAAAGGAAGGCGGCTTTCATGAAGGCTCGCTGTATGTGGGCAAAGGGCTATTATAACCGAAAGGCCGTCTGAAAACGGGCTGGAACATATTTCAGACGGCCTGAATGTCGGCCTACCATTGAAAACGGCCGCGCTTGACCTGCAAGCCGTCGGGGTTGAGTTGCGAAGCCAATCCGTGATTGCGCAGGGCGTGGGTGAGGGCGACGGCGAGTCCGTCGGCGGCATCGGCTTGCGGTGTACCTGAAAGTGCAAGCATTTGGACCACCATATGCTGCACCTGCTCTTTGGCGGCCTTACCCTTGCCAACCACCGCCTGCTTGACCTGAAGCGCGGTGTATTCAAACACGGGCAAATCGTGCATGACCAAAGCGGCAATCGCGGCACCGCGCGCCTGACCGAGCATTAACGTCGCGGCTGGGTTGACGTTGACGAACACTTGTTCGATGGCTGCCTGATGCGGCTGATAGTGGCGGATGATTTCATCGATATGGCGGACAATCACGGCGATGCGTTCGGAAAGCGACGCGCCGGTCGGCGTTTTGATACAGCCGGAAGCAACATAATGATGTTCGCGGCCGTGGACATCAATAACGCCGAAGCCGGTTACGCGACTGCCGGGGTCGATGCCGAGAATGCGTGTAGGTTGGAACTGGGACATAGTGCGTGTTTAAAGTAATCGGTGTTTCAGGGCAGGCAGGCGCGTGCGCACGCTTTGCAGTCGCGCGGTATCCAAATCGGCACAAATTACGCCTTCGCCTTCCGACAACGTCGCCAACACATCGCCCCAAGGGTCGATAATCATACTGTGGCCGAATGTGCGGCGGCCGCTTTCATGCAGTCCACCTTGTGCCGACGCGATGACGTAGCATTGGTTTTCCACTGCGCGGGCGCGCAGCAGCAATTCCCAATGCGCCTTGCCGGTCGTGTAGGTAAACGCGGCCGGCAACAGCAAAACATCAAACGGCTGCTGGGCGCGGAAAAACTCAGGAAAGCGCAAATCGTAGCAGACGCCGGCCGCCAGCGGAACATCGTCCACGCTCAATTTCGGCACATCGCTGCCTGCCAGTATCGTATCGGCTTCGGCGTAGCGTTCGCCCAAACCGGAAAAGCCGAAAAGGTGCATTTTGTGGTAAAGCCCGACTCGGTTGCCGTCGCGGTCATACACCAGCATCGTGTTCATCACCTTGCCCGCGTCTGGGCTTTGCAGCGGAACCGTACCGCCAAACAACACCACGCCGCATTCCCTTGCCGTTTCGCTTAAGGCCGTCTGAAAACGGGTGTCGCAGGTTTCGCCGACGCGTCCATCGTCCAAAGGCTCGGCAAATGCCAGCTTGTCCGTATCGTTTTTGCCCATCAGCGGCCAATATTCGGGCAGCAACACCCAATCCGCCCCTTGTTCGGCCGCCTCGCGGACAAGGCGTTTCATCGTGGCAATATTGGTTTCGGGGTTGGTGGACGACACCATTTGCACCGCGGCAGCGCGTAAAGAGTGCATCATCAAAACTCCTGTCAGATTTTGCAAGAATTGTAACTTGTTTACGCACAAGGCCGATACAATCGCCTCACAATTCCTCTCCAAAAAAGGATAAACCATGAACTTGAAACTTCTCCTCACTGCCGCACTTTCCACCGCCGCACTGGCCGCACATGCCGACGTACAGCTTTACGGCAGCATCAAAAGCGGCATCGAAACCTCGCAAACCCGTTTTGGCGGCCAAACATACAGCCGAACTGCCGTTGCCGACCAAGGCAGCCACATCGGTTTACGCGGCTCGCATCCGATTGGCGGCGGAACGAATTTTATTTGGGAAGTCGAACAAGACACACCGGTCGGCAAAAGCGGCTCCATCCGCCAAGACTGGCGCGAACGCCGAGATAATTTTGGCCGTTAAAGGAAAGATTGGATAGTAAAGGCCGTCTGAAAGATTTTCAGACGGCCTGTTTTTTATAGTGAGGTCGATTGATTTAAAGAATACACGTAAAAGGCGGTAATCAATAATATCTTAATATTTTCAAAATTTAACAATTTTATATAACTTATTGATTATTTATAAAATTAATAAAATATTGGGTAGCTGATTAAAAAATCAGCATTGGCATTGCTTGCAAATTAAAAAATTATCAAGTAAGGTTAAATGCAAGCGGTTTTATCAGTGAATTAAATATTAATCAATAAGATAGGATTATATAACTATGAATGAAGATATTATCAAAGGAAAATGGGAGCAACTTAAAGGTAAAGCCAAAGAAAAATGGGGCGAGCTGACAAACGACGATTTGGACATCATCGAAGGCAAGCGCGATCAGTTGGCTGGTAAAATCCAAGAGCGTTACGGTCGCACTAAAGATGAAGCTGAAAAAGAAATTGATGATTGGTTGAACAGCTAAGACCGTTGAATTTCATAATAAACGGTCGTATCCCCCTCGACCGTTTTATATTAAACCGAAAGGAAAAAATCATGCTTCATTATTCGATCGTTTTCTTTATAATCGCTATTATTGCAGCTGTATTAGGTTTCGGTGGTATTGCAGGTAGTGCGGCAGGCATAGCCAAAATTTTATTTGCCGGTTTCTTGATCTTGTCGGTGATATCACTGATTTTTGGCAGGAAGAAATAATACCTGTAAACCAATAAGGTTGTATCAAGCCACCATTCCGTCAAATAGGCCGTCTGAACAATCAGGATAACTGGTTTTCAGACGGCCTTTGTTCTTATAATAGCGGTTTATTGTTTCCACACACACCTAGCAACGGAGTTTCCATGCAGTTTTCAGCATTCGGTGAAAAATTCACACAACACAGTGGCATTTTGCAATTGATGGACGATTTGGGCGATGCGCTCAAAAGTGACAAGCCCGTCAACATGCTTGGCGGCGGCAATCCGGCGAAGATTGCTGAAGTCAATGCGGTGTTCGCCGATGTGTTTTCTAAACTGGCGGCGGAACACGCTGTTGAGAATATCGGCAATTATTCCAATCCGCAGGGCGATGCGGCGCTGATTGCGGCTTTGACTGAGTTTCTCAACCGCGAATACGGCTGGAACCTGACGGCGGACAATATCGCGCTGACCAATGGTTCGCAAAACGCGTTTTTCTATTTGTTCAACCTGTTTGGCGGTAAATTCAATCTTTCAGACGGCCAAACGGCTGAAAAAGCCATTTTGTTGCCGCTGGCGCCTGAATATATCGGTTATGCCGACGTGCATGTCGAGGGGCAGCATTTTATTTCGGTAAAACCGAAAATCGAAAATGTCGAACACGAAGGCGAAGCGGGATTTTTCAAATACCGCGTGGACTTTGACGCGCTGGAGAGCCTGTCTGAATTGAAAGAGGGCAAAATCGGTGCGATTTGCTGTTCGCGCCCGACCAACCCGACCGGCAATGTGTTGACCGACGGCGAGATGGCGCGTTTGGACGCGTTGGCGCAGGAACACGGGATTCCGCTGATTATCGACAACGCTTACGGAATGCCGTTTCCGAATATTATTTACAGCGATGTGACGCTCAACTGGCACGAAAACATCATCCTCTGCTTCAGCCTTTCTAAAATCGGCCTGCCCGGCGTGCGTACCGGCATTATTGTCGCCGCGCCGGAAGTGGTCAAAGCCGTCAGCAGTTTGAATGCGATTGTGAATTTGTCGCCAACCCGTTTTGGCGCGGCGATTGCGGCTCCGCTGTTAAACGACGGCCGTCTGAAACAGCTGTCCGACCAAGTGATTCAGCCGTTTTACCGTCGGCAGGCGCAAACTGCCGTCTCGCTGCTCAAACGCGAATTGGGTGCGTATCCGTTGAAAATCCACAAGCCTGAAGGTGCGATTTTCTTGTGGCTTTGGTTTGAAAACCTGCCTGTTTCGTCGCAAACCTTGTACGAAATGCTCAAGGCCGAAGGCACGCTGATTATTCCGGGAGAGCATTTCTTTGTCAGCATCGATAGGCAAGACTATCCGCACGCCCACGAGTGCATCCGCATGAGCATTGCGCAGGACGCGGAAACGCTGGAAAAAGGCATTGCCGCAATCGGTCGCGTGGTGCGCGGTTTGTACGATAAAAAATAAACGCTTTGAATAGACAAAGGCCGTCTGAAACCTGAACAATCGGGTTTCAGACGGCCTTTTTGTCGGATTTAGATATGGTGGATAACCAGTTTTTTGCCTTCGTAATCGAGGACGTTGACGTCCATATCGAATA
>NZ_JBQCWY010000221.1:0-4569 GCF_051956955.1 Neisseria sp. P0021.S005
ATCCTGTGTAGTTTTCATGCGGCGGATTATACTATGGAATGTCAAATGTGTTTGATCGAATTGTGAATATTGCTTGAGGCCGTCTGAAAATGCGACATCGGGAAAGTGAAAACGGCAGTATCTTTCAGATGGCCTTGGTGTTTGTTAGAATGAGCCAACCTACTATTGGGAGATGTAAGATGAAAGTCAGCAGTAAAGCTATTGTTAACGGCGAATTTGAAGACAAATACGGCAAGCGCGGCAGCCAGTTCAGCCCGAGCGGTATGCCTTCTTATTCGATTCCTTTTGAGATCAAAGATGCACCTGAAGGAACAAAATCGTTTGCTGTGGTGTTGGAAGACAAAGATGCCATTTCAGCATCGGGTTTCGTATGGACGCATTGGTTGATTTCGGATTTGAAACGCACTTCCGTGGCAGAAAATGAAAGTATTTCTGCAACAGATTTCACACAGGGCGCGAACACTTGGGCGAGCGCGTTGGGTAAATTTGAAATCGAAGAGGCCTCATTTTACGGCGGTATGGCACCACCGAACAACCGTCATCGTTATGAACTGATTGTGTACGCGCTGGATACCGTTTTGGATTTGCCGCGCGGTTTCCGCTTTAATGAGCTGCATTTTGCCATGCAAGGCCATGTTTTGGATTCGGCATGCGTGGTCGGTACTTATGATGTGTGACGGTATGTGTCATTATTGAAAAACAGCCTGTCCGTTTGCAATTCGGACAGGCTGTTTTTATGGGAAATCAAATCGATTAAACCACTTCGGCTTTAGTGATGATGACAGGTTCGCTCGGTACGTCGTCGTGGTAGCCGTGACGTTTGGTAGAAACGCCTTCGATGGCATCGACAACGTCAAAACCGTCAACGACTTTACCGAATACGGCATAGCCCCAGTCTTGGACGACAGTTTTGCCGTACAACTCTTTAGAACGGAAGTTCAGGAAAGCGTTGTCGGCAGTGTTGATGAAGAATTGCGCGCTGGCAGAGTGCGGATCGGAAGTACGCGCCATGGCGATGGTGTATTTTTCGTTAGGTAAACCGTTGGACGCTTCGTTTTGAATCGGATCGCGGGTTTCTTTTTCGTTCATGTTTTCATCCATGCCGCCGCCTTGAATCATAAAGCCTTTGATGACGCGGTGGAAGATTACGCCGTCGTAGAAGCCATCTTTAACGTATTGCTCGAAGTTTTTAGCAGTAACGGGGGCTTTGTCGAAATCGAGTTCGATTTTGATGTCGCCTTTGTTGGTGTGCAGGATAATCATGGGTTTCCTTTCGTTAGAATCCGGTTTTAATCATTCGTTAAATTGTGTCTGAATGACAAACTTCAAGGCCGTCTGAAAAATATTCTTTCAGACGGCCTTGTTGTTTAGGTCGATGGTTTACATCAGTACAGCATAAGCCCACAGAGCAACCAATACCACGCAGAGGATGTTCAGCAATAAGCCGACATTCATCATTTCGCGTTGTTTGATTAAGCCTGTACCGAACACAATCGCGTTAGGCGGTGTGGCAACCGGCAACATGAAGGCACAAGATGCGCCGACACCGATGACGAATACCAAGACTTGTTCCGGCAGACCCATTTGCGCGGCAATGCTGGCGAAAATAGGCACAAGCAGGGCGGCGGAAGCCGTGTTACTGGTGAACTCGGTAAGGAAGATGATGAAAGTGGCAACCACGAAAATCACCAGCAATGCAGGAGAGTGGGAGAACGTGGAAGCAACTTGCTGACCCAATGCTTCAGATGCGCCGGAAGATTGCAGCAACGCGCTCAAGCTGATACCGCCACCGAAGAGCATCAATACACCCCAGTCGGTATTGCGGGCAACTTCTTTCCATTGCGCCACGCCGAATACGACGACGGCAACGGCGGCAATCAGGGCAATAACGGTATCAGGGTTGGAAATACCGAATGCGGCTTTGATTTTGGAGCTGAATACCCAAGCGATGGCTGCGGCCAAGAAAATCAACAGCGCGATAACGCGGTGCAAAGTCCAAGGGATAGATTCAGCTTTAACTTCCACGCGCTCATTCAAATTAGGTTTGAGGATGACGTACATGGAGAACAGCATCAGCGGCAGAATCAACAGCATCATCGGCAGGCCGAGTTTCATCCAGCCGACGAAGTCCAAGTTCAGCGCTTTGGCGGCAATCATGTTCGGCGGAGAACCGACCACGGTACCCAAGCCGCCGATACTGGCGCAGTAGGCGATACCGAGCAGGACGAAAACATAGGTTTTGCGTTCTTTTTCTTGGTCGAGGTGGCTCATCATACCCATTGCCAAAGGCAGCATCATCGCGGCAGTCGCAGTGTTACTGATCCACATAGACAGGAAGGCGGTAACGGCAAACAGCATCAACACGGCAACTTTCATATTGCCGCGGGACAGGCGCAACAGGCTGACGGCGATTTTACGGTCGAGACGCTGCATGTGCAGGGCGGTTGCAAGCGCGAAGCCGCCGAAGAAGATGTAAATCGTCGGGTCGGAGAAACCGGCCATCGCTTTTTTGATGTCCATATCCGGGAAGCCGAGTACAACGGCAAGGATAGGGATCATCAACGCGGTAACGGTAATGTGTACGGCTTCGGTAAACCAAAGTGCCGCAACAAAAATCAACAGCGCGATACCTTTGTTGGCATCGGGGCTGTAGGGAAGGATGTAATAAATGCCGAAGCAGACAACAGCAGAGATAATGGTCGTCAGCAGTCCTTTAAAGTCGGTAATCGGCTTCTGCGCACTGAGAAGCTCGACGTTCTCAGGATGCTGAGTCTTATCCTTGGCGTTTAAGTCCATGATGTATTCCTCTGAAACATGATTGGTTTTTCTTTTCAGCCGAACGTTCAGACGGCCTAATAGGCGACAGTATATTTGTAATTTGATGTAGTGTAAACAAATTGTAAATTATTTTTTAAAAATGAAATGAAAACCGGATAAGCAGCAAGAAAACTGCTTATCCGGCGGAATGAAGACCCATCGTGGGTTAATAAGCATCAGGACAAATCGGTAAAACTGCCAAAATTACGGCCGGGTCAGTAATACCATCCTGATTTATATGGATTTAAACGTTTTGCGTCAGATTGTCTTGTTCCTTAAACAACAAACCGCAAACGGCAAAACCTGTCGCAGCTAAGAGCGCGCCTGCAATGCCGATATTGGAAAGACCGAACCAAGTGGTCACGTAATGCCCCAAAAGCGCACCGCCGCCGATACCGACATTGTACAAACCTGAATAAATCGAGTTGGCTACATCTGTCGCATCGGAAGCAAACGTCAATACTTTGGAGACCATGCCCAAGCTGACGATGACGATGGCCACGCCCCAAATAAACACCAGCGCATATACCGCATACGGGAAAGAGGCAAGCGGCAGAAGCAGCAGGGCGGAGAGCAGGATGACCGCCACTGCGCCGAGCATAAACAAACGTTGCGCTTTGGCAAACCATTTGCCGAACAGATAAGATGCGGCAAATCCTGCCAAACCGTACAGGCTCAAAACGATGGTAACTTGTTCTGCCTTAAATCCGCCAACTTGCAACACAAAAGGCTCGATATAGCTGTATGCCGTGAAATGGGCTGTAATAATCAACACCGTCATTGCATAGAGTAGCATCAGGTTGCGGCGTTTGAACAAACTCGGCAGGCTGCTTAAAGAGCCGGTATTTTGGCTGGGTAAAGCAGGCAGATTTTTGGCCAACACCAGCATTACGCCGGCAGCGCAGACCCCGATCAGCAGGAAGCTGAGCTGCCAGCCGAAGTATTGCCCGACCACGCGCCCCAGCGGAATACCCAAAACCATCGCCAAAACCGAACCCGTACTGAGCAAGCCCAGAGCCTGATTGGTTTTGCCGGCGGGGGCAAGCCGTACCGCCAAAGAAGCCGTAATCGACCAAAAGATCGCGTGTGTCAGCGCAATCCCGACACGGCTGACCAAGAGGATGGTGAAGTTCCAAGAAAAGAACGACAGCGCGTGAAACAGCGCGAACAGTGCAAACAGCATCAGCAATAATTTGCGCCGTTCGATGTTTTTCGTCATCAGCATCAGCGGTAGCGATAGGAGCGCAACAATCCACGCATACACCGTGATCATCATGCCCACTTCCGTTGCCGGTTTGCCAAAGCTTTGACCGATGTCGCTCAAAAGCGCAATCGGAATGAATTCGGTGGTATTGAAAATAAACGCTCCCACCGCCAGCGCGCATACACTAACCCATTGTTTGAATGTTGAAGTCATTATTATGTCCGTTTGATGAAGCAAAAGGCGTTATTGTACACCTATCTGCATTTTTTCAGACGGCCTTAATGAAGAATTTGCAAGCTGTTTGTGTAAGGAGTAAAGTGTTCGGCAACCATATTTGATTTGTGTGAATGAAAGGAAATACAAATGCAAACTGTTACCCTCAACATCGATGGCATGACCTGTGGCGGCTGTGTTAAAAGCGTAACCCGTCTTTTGGAAGGCGTAGAAGGCGTGGAAAAAGCAGAAGTCAGCTTGGAAAACAAAAATGCAGTGATTACTTTTGATGAAAGCAAGACAGATACCGACGCGCTGATTGATGCCGTAGAAGA
>NZ_JBQCWY010000222.1:0-4554 GCF_051956955.1 Neisseria sp. P0021.S005
ACGATACCGGATTCATCCAAACGGTTTTGCATACGCTCAGACAAGTTCGGAATATCGCGGGTAATGTCTTCCGCACCCAGTTTAGTGTCACGTGCGACAACGTTCAGCTCTTCAATGTGAATCGAAGTATAACGATCGTCTGCAGCCACTTTTTCTGAAATCAGAATCGAGTCTTCGTAGTTGTAACCGTTCCATGGCATGAAGGCGATGGTCATGTTTTGACCCAAAGCCAACTCGCCCAAGTCGGTAGATGCACCGTCGGCCACCAAGTCACCACGTTGCAACACATCGCCTGCTTTTACGGCCGGACGTTGGTTGATGTTGGTAGATTGGTTAGAACGGGTGAATTTAACCAAGTTGTAAATATCGACACCCACTTCACCGGCAGTCGCTTCATCATCATGAACACGAACTACAACACGGTTGGCATCTACATACTCAACCACACCGCCGCGGCGGGCAACGATTGCAGTTGCAGAGTCAACGGCAACAGAGCGCTCAATACCGGTACCAACCATCGGTTTTTCAGGGCGCAGACACGGTACAGCCTGACGTTGCATGTTGGCACCCATCAATGCACGGTTCGCGTCATCATGTTCCAAGAATGGAATCAGAGATGCTGCAACGGATACCACTTGACCGGTTGCCACGTCCATATATTGAACGCGGTCAGGCGTCGCCATAATGGTTTCGCCTTTTTCACGACAAGTGACCAAGTCGCCAATCAAATTACCGTCTTTGTCCAAATCGGCATTCGCCTGTGCAATCACATAACGGCCTTCTTCGATAGCAGACAAGTAGTCGATTTCTTCAGTTACTTTGCCATCGACAACACGGCGGTAAGGAGTTTCCAAGAAACCATAATCATTGGTACGCGCATAAACGGATAATGAGTTGATCAAACCAATGTTTGGACCCTCAGGTGTTTCAATAGGACATACACGGCCATAGTGGGTCGGATGTACGTCTCGCACCTCAAAGCCTGCACGTTCGCGAGTCAAACCGCCCGGGCCCAATGCAGATACACGGCGTTTATGGGTTACTTCAGACAATGGGTTGGTCTGATCCATAAATTGGCTCAATTGGCTGGAACCGAAGAATTCTTTAATCGCGGCAGAAACAGGTTTCGCATTGATCAAGTCATGCGGCATCAAGTTCTCAGATTCTGCTTGGTTCAAACGCTCTTTAACTGCACGTTCTACACGAGCCAAACCGCTGCGGAATTGGTTTTCAGTCAACTCACCCACAGAACGAACACGACGATTACCCAAGTGGTCAATATCGTCTACTTCACCATGACCGTTACGCAGTTCAACTAATGTAGCAATGGAAGCAACAATGTCTTCAACGCTCAGAACGTAACCACCTTTTTCGGCAGCACCGGCCAAAGTTTCGTTCAGCAAACGGCCATACCAAGAGTTTTGTTGTGCTTCAGACAGTTTTTGCTCGTATGTGCGCGTATTGAATTTCATACGGCCTACGCGAGACAAATCATAGCTGTCTTCACTGAAGAACAAGCGGTTGAAGAGCTGCTCAACAGCTTCTTCGGTAGGCGGTTCGCCAGGACGCATCATGCGGTAAATCGCTACGCGTGCAGCTTGCTGATCAGCAGTTTCGTCTGTACGCAGAGTGCTGGAGATGTAACCGCCTTGATCCAATTCGTTGATATAAAGGGTCGTAATTTCTTTTACACCATGGATATCAAGTTTAGCCAACAGTTCTTCTGTAATTTCATCGTTAGCAGAAGCCAATACTTCACCGGTTTCCGGATCAATCAGGTCAGCAGCCAATGCTTTGCCTATCAAGCTTTCTGGCTCTACATTCAAACGAGTCAAGCCTGCATTGGTAATATCACGGATATTTTTCGCAGTAATGCGTTTACCTTTGGCAACCAGTACATTGCCTTCTTTATCCAAGATGTCAACTTTGGCAGTTTCACCTTTCAGACGGCCTGCAACCAGATCAGTTTGAACACCGTTTGAAGACAAATAGAAAGTTTCTTTGTCGTAGAAAATATCCAAGATTTGTTCATTGTTATAGCCCAAAGCTTTCAACAAAATCGTAACCGGCATTTTACGGCGACGGTCGATACGGAAATACAGCAAATCTTTTGGATCAAATTCGAAATCCAACCATGAACCACGGTAAGGAATAATACGAGCAGAGAACAACAACTTACCGGAAGAATGTGTTTTACCACGGTCATGCTCAAAGAACACACCAGGAGAACGGTGCAACTGGGAAACAATTACACGCTCTGTACCATTGATGACAAAAGAGCCACTTGGCGTCATCAACGGAATTTCGCCCATATATACTTCGTTTTCACGAACTTCTTTTACGGTCGGTTTAGACGCTTCTTTATCCAAAATCACCAAACGGATACGTGCACGCAATGGAGCCGCATAAGTAATACCGCGCAATTGACATTCAGGAATATCGAACAAAGGTTCGCCCAATGTGTAATGCACAAACTCCAATCGTGCATAACCATTATGGCTCACAATCGGGAAAATAGAATTGAATGCTGCTTGCAGACCATCATCAGTACGTTGGTCAAAAGCGTTTTCCAACTGTAAAAATTTCGCATAAGAATCAATTTGGGTTGCCAGCAGGAAAGGAACATCCAAGACATTCTCTCGCTTTGCAAAACTCTTACGGATACGTTTTTTCTCGGTAAACGAATAGCTCATATACACTCCGAAAAGCAATTTTAAATAATAGGCCGTCTAAAACAACGGCATGCATCAACCTGATATTTACATTTATTTGCAATGGTTTTATCAAGACTATGCAAATAAATGTAAACAATGCCTGATGCTTATTTGAAGAAGCAAAATAAGGCTGGCAGAAAACTGCCAGCCTTCACAGGAAGCATTAAATTATTTGATTTCGACTTTAGCGCCGGCTTCTTCCAGTTGTTTTTGGATGTCTTCAGCTTCAGCTTTAGAAACACCCTCTTTCAGAGTTTTAGGTGCACCGTCAACGATGTCTTTAGCTTCTTTCAGACCCAAGCCAGTGATAGCGCGGACAACTTTAATCACGCCAACTTTTTGATCACCAGCAGAAGCCAATACTACGTCAAATTCAGTTTTTTCTTCAGCAGCAGCTGCACCAGCACCTGCAGGACCTGCAACTGCAACGGCAGCAGCAGAAACGCCAAATTTCTCTTCAAAAGCTTTAACCAGGTCGTTCAATTCCATTACGGTCAAAGAACCAACGGCTTCCAAAATGTCTTCTTTAGTAATAGCCATGCTATTTTACTCCAAATATTGTATTAAAAAATAATTGATTAAATGAAACAAAATCGATTAAGCGGCTTCTTCGCCAGCTTTTTTCTCTGCCAAAGCAGCCAAACCACGTGCAAAGCCTGATACAGGAGCTTGCATAACGAACAACAGTTTGGACAACAGTTCTTCGCGGCTTGGAATAGAAGCCAACTCAGCAACCTGAGCAGGGTTCATCACTTCGCCATTGTAAGAACCGGCTTTAACGATAATTTTGTCATCTTTTTTCGCGAATTGGTGCAGCACTTTAGCAGCAGCAACAGCATCTTCAGAAGCAGCGTAAACCAATGGACCAACCATTTGATCGGCCAAACCTGCGAATGAAGTACCCTCTACTGCGCGACGAGCCAGAGTATTTTTCAGAACACGCAAGTACACGCCTTCTTTACGTGCATTCGCACGAAGCTCAGTCATGCTGGAAACACTGATACCGCGATATTCAGCGACTACGAGAGTTTGAGCGTTAGCAATTGCTGCGCTAATTTCCTCTACGGCCACTTTCTTGGTTTCAATATTGAGACTCAAGGTCTACCTCCCACTGTTTATAAACAGGATACCGAAATGATATCCCACCAGCGCGGTAACCTAAAAAGACATCTTACAAGCAATCTTGCAATGTGTTTCAGGACTACCGTCTGCGTAGGGCAGTTACGATTAAATCTTACGATCCCTACGGTCTTGGACATCTACTTAATTTTAAGTAGCCCAAATTCAGGCAATCCAGAAAACTGGATCACCTGAAAATTTCTTAGTTGTTCACGCTTGCAGTATCAACGCGAACACCCAAACCCATAGTGCTGGATACAGCAACTTTTTTCAGGTACTGGCCTTTAGCAGCAGCAGGTTTGGCTTTAACGATAGCATCCAGCAACGCATTGAAGTTTTCTTTCAAGTCAGCTTCAGCGAAAGAAGCACGACCGATAGTTGCATGAACGATACCTGCTTTATCTGTACGGTATTGTACTTGACCTGCTTTTGCATTTTTAACTGCTTCAGCAACGTTAGGAGTAACAGTACCTACTTTAGGGTTTGGCATCAGACCACGAGGACCCAAGATGGTACCCAATTGACCAACGATACGCATTGCATCAGGAGAAGCAATAACAACGTCAAAGTTCAAGTTACCAGCTTTAATTTCAGCAGCCAGATCTTCAAAGCCGACAATATCTGCGCCAGCTTCTTTAGCAGCATCTGCATTTGCACCTTGAGTAAACACAGCTACGCGAGTTGTTTTACCGGTACCTTTAGGCAGAACGACTGAACCACG
>NZ_JBQCWY010000223.1:0-4500 GCF_051956955.1 Neisseria sp. P0021.S005
AGCCATAAAGATATTTATAACATGCCGCTACATTCTTCCTTCAACACTGACCATAGGAGTCAAAAATGAAAGTAAAAGCCCTGCTTGCAATTGCCGCCGCCATGAGCCTCGCTGCCTGTGCCGCACCTGAAGCCCATCGCCATGACCATGGTCAACGTCATGAGCACAATCATGCACACGAATATGGCCACCAACATCATGACATGCATAACCATGGCCGTGTTCAATCATTCAGCTGCGAAAACGGCCTGTCTGTACAAGTCCGCAACCTGAGCACCAACCAAGTTGAACTGCGTCTGGACGACAAAGTTGCCACCCTGTCTTCTGCCGTTGCAGGTTCAGGTGAACGCTATGTTGCCAAGCAAGGTTTGTTCGGCAAAGGCGCTGAATGGCATCAAAAAGGCAGCGAAGCATTCTTCGGCTTCACTGACCCATACGGCAACAAAGTAGAAACTTCTTGCTCTGCACGTTAATTTCTACTAAGCAATAGAATAGCTAAAGGCCGTCTGAAAACTTGTTTCAGACGGCCTTTTATATTGGATAAAACGAAAGAGAAATATAGTTTCCGTTCAATGAGAAAATGTAAATATGAGGCTATTTGAAGGTTCAAAATACATCCATACCCCACAGATAGTAAGGCCCTTTGAAAAGTGCTTTCTACGAGAATATATTTCTCAATATACGTCAAATCCACTATACCTATACTGACTATCTCTATTTATCAAAACTACAAATCCAAATTACCCTTCAAAATCAATCCGTTATATGAAACAGATTCAATAAACAAAGGCCGTCTGAAAACCTATTTCCAAAGTTTTCAGACGGCCTTTATCTTAGACCAAACCATTAAGCGTAATATCTGTCTTCGCCTTTACCGTCAACGTTGTCGGCACAACGTTTACAGATGGTTTCATGGCCTGCAACTGCGCCTACATCGTGGGTGTAGTGCCAGCAGCGTTCGCATTTTTCACCATCGCTGGCTTTAGCGGTTACAGCAAGTTCATCACCTACTTTCACTTCTGCTTTAGACACCAGCAAAGCAAAACGCAATTCTTCGCCCAAAGTGTTCAGATAATCGGCAATTTCTTCCGGAGCCGTAATTTCGGCTTCGGCTTGCAATGAAGAACCGACTGTTTTATCCGTACGCAGAGGTTCGATGGCGGCAGTTACTGCTTCGCGTGCTTCGCGGATTGCCGTCCATTTTTTCACCAATTCGGCTTCGGCTTTTTCATTGATAGATGGGAACTCATGCCATGTGTGGAAGAGGACGCTGTCTTCTTCGCCGCCACCGATAATATCCCATGCTTCCTCGCCGGTGAAGCACAAAATCGGAGCAATCAGCAGAACCAAACTGCGTGTGATGTGATACAGGGCAGTTTGCGCGCTGCGTCGTGCATGGCTGTCTGCTTTGGTGGTGTAGAGGCGGTCTTTCAGAATATCGAGGTAGAACGCGCCCAAGTCTTCCGAGCAGAAAGAAACAATGTCTTTTACGGCAAAATGGAAGGCATAGCGCGGATAGTAATCGCCTGCCAGACGCTCTTGCAGCTGACGTGCCAATACCACGGCGTAGCGGTCGATTTCGACCATGTCTGCCTGCGGTACGGCATCTTCAATAGGATTGAAGTCGCTGAGGTTGGCAAACAGGAAGCTCAAGGTATTGCGGATACGACGATAGCTTTCAGTTACGCGCTTAAGGATTTCTTTGGAAATCGCCAATTCGCCGCTATAATCGGTAGATGCCGCCCACAGGCGCAGGATGTCTGCGCCGAATTCGTTGTAAACTTCTTGCGGTGCAACAACGTTACCGATGGATTTCGACATTTTGCGGCCGTTTTGGTCAACCACGAAACCATGGGTCAGCAGCTGTTTGTATGGCGCGCGACCCATTGATGAGGCACAACCGGTCAACATAGACGATTGGAACCAGCCGCGGTGTTGGTCGCTGCCTTCGAGGTAGAGGTCGGCGGGCCATTCCAATTCTTCGCGTTGTTTCAAGACGGAATAATGGGTCGAGCCGGAGTCGAACCATACGTCCATAGTGTCGGAAAGTTTGTCGTAATTTTCACAATCTTCCGCGCTCAAGAGTTCGCTCTTATCAAGAGAGAACCATGCTTCGATGCCTTTTCCTTCGATTTTTTGGGCAACTTTTTCCAACAACTCGGCAGAGTTTGGATGCAATTCACCAGTCTCTTTGTGAACAAAGAAAGTCATCGGTGTGCCCCAATAGCGTTGGCGAGAAACCACCCAGTCAGGACGACCTTCAATCATGGCTTCTAAACGCGCACGACCCCATGATGGGAAGAATTCGGTGTCATCAACGGCTTTGATGGCTTTGTCGCGCAGGGTTTTACCGTCGGCACCTGCTTTGTCCATACCGACAAACCATTGGCCGGTCGCACGGTAAATCAGCGGGGTTTTGTGGCGCCAGCAGTGTGCATAGCTGTGTTCGATTTTGCTGCTTGCCAAGAGGTTGCCGGTTTCTTCCAACCATTGCAGGATAACGGGATTGGCTTCCCAAACTCGCATACCAGCAACACGAGGTGTTTCACTGATGTATTTGCCTTCGGCATTTACAGGGTTGTAAAGCTCAATGCCGTATTTATTGCAGACAGCGTAGTCTTCCAGACCATGAGCAGGCGCAGTATGCACCAAGCCGGTACCGGCATCGGTGGTAACGTGGTCGCCATTGAGCATGGGAATATCGCGTTCGAGGAACGGATGATTCATGTGCAGGTTTTCCAGCTTGTCACCTGTGGTTTCTGCCAATACATTTAGGTCGTCTGAAGCAAAACCGTAGCGTTTGAGCGCATCTTCTGCCAAATCTTTAGCCAACACCAATTTGCCTTTAGGCGTATCAATCAGTTGATACACCACGTCTGCGCCAGCTGAAACAGCTTGGCTCGCAGGCAAAGTCCAAGGCGTGGTTGTCCAAATAACGGCAAATGCTTTGCCTTCGATACTTGCCAAACCGAATGCGGCGGCAAGCGCGGCAGTGTCTTTAAACGGATAACCGACGTCAATCGCAGGCGATACTTTGTCTTTATATTCCACTTCGGCTTCGGCCAGCGAAGAGCCGCAGTCCAAGCAGAACTGAACCGGTTTCGCGCCGCGGTAGAGATAGCCGGATTTGTAGATTTCGCCGAGCATACGCACGGTATCGGCTTCGGTTTTGAAATCCATGGTCAGGTAAGGATTATCCCAGTCGCCCAACACACCCAAGCGAATAAAGTCTTTTTTCTGGCGGGCAATCTGTTCGGCGGCATATTCGCGGCACAATTCGCGGAAACGGGCTTTAGGCATATCTTTGCCGTGCAGTTTTTCTACCATTACTTCGATAGGCAAACCGTGGCAGTCCCAACCCGGTACATAAGGCGCGTCAAAACCGGCTTGGGTTTTGCTGCGGATAATGATGTCTTTGAGAATTTTATTGACGGCATGACCGATGTGGATGTCGCCGTTGGCATACGGAGGACCGTCGTGCAGAATAAATTTCGGACGGCCTTTGGCGATTTCTCGCAGTTTTTGATAGCGTTTTTGCTCGTACCAGCTTTTCAGCCATGCAGGCTCGCGCTTGGCAAGATTGCCGCGCATTGGAAACGGGCTCTCGAGCAGGTTTACGGTTTTACTGTAATCGGTCATTTTTTGATCTCTATTGTTGCGGTATTTCGGTTTCAGACGGCCTGATTGCTCATTTTGAAAAGAACAGGCCGTCTGAAAAAATTCAAAGGACTTATTGTAGCCCAATTGTCTTGATTTTATAAGCTTCTAGAAGCGTTTCTATGCTTCCCAAACCCTTGCATCTTCCATATCTTGCAAAATTTGGGTTTTCAATGCTTCGATACTCTCAAATTTTTTCTCGTCACGCAGTTTGTGCAGGAAGCGAACGAAGATACGTTGTCCGTACAAATCGCCGTTGAAATCGAACAGATGGACTTCCAGCTTTTGCGAGCGGTTGTTGCTGACAGTGGGGTTAAAACCAAAGCTGGCAACGCCTCGGCGCGTACCGAATGTGCCATCTGCTTCAACGACAAATACGCCGCTTAGCGCATAATGATACGGAGGAAGCTGGACATTGGCGGTAGGCGCGTTGATGGTGCGGCCGAGTTTTTGTCCGTGTTTGACCTTGCCGCTTAAAACGTAATCATGGCCCAATAGTCTTTTGGCGTATTCCAACTTGCCGTCTGAAAGGGCTTGGCGGACGGCGGTACTGCTGGTACGGATGTCTTCAACGATAACGGACGGCGTGCGCTCGGTTTGCATATCGGGCTGTTGAGCCAAGAGTTCAAAACAGCCTTCACGGCCGGCACCGAAACGGAAATCGTCGCCAATCAACAAATAACGCGTGTTGAGCGTTTGGCGCAAAAGCTGGTCGATAAACGCTTGCGCGCTCATATCGGAGAAAGCTTGGTTAAAACGCAAGACCCAAACGGCATCCACGCAGCCGGTTTCACGCAAAAGGCGCAATTTGGTACGCAGCGGGCTGATGCGGTAAGGCAGCTT